>NZ_AUTQ01000070.1 GCF_000498095.1 Pseudoalteromonas sp. TB64 | reverse complement strand
CAAATCGGCTCTTATACCTTGAGTATCGCCACTAAGTGGTGACACTCTTGGTAATTTTGCTGTATCTACTTCACCTACTAAGCACTGAATAATATACGGCGGCGTAGCTGATGTTTGGTAGCGATAGCCAAATGTGTCATCGGTTTGTCCGTTACATACATCAAGGTCACCTTTGGCAATTGCACTGCCGTCTGGGTTTTTACTGCCATACAGCGGGTAACCATCGTAAGCCCAACCAATAATGGCATCGCTTGATTGGTTTTTCATTGTGTCAATCATACACGTTGGCGATACATGATAATGGTAGTCATCACCTCGTCCTGCGTGTCCGCCACATATATCTAACTGTCCAAGTGCTAACGTGTCGTGTTTTTCATCGTAGCTATTTACGTTCAGTTCACCTTGCGAAGAATAGTCGTATATTGGTACGCCATTAACGGCAACACCTACGGCTGCATCAATTGTTGTAATTGTTTTTGCTTTTTTAGGGTTTAGTTTTACAGGTGCGGCGTAGTCTTTAGCTGGAACGGGTATTTGCTCGTTAGTACCTGTAATACCTGTCATTACGTCATGATCAGGATAAGTAGATGAGGCAATATAAGCATATTGTTCATCGCACGTAACAGATACGCTTTGATCAAACCCTGCATTACTCACTGATTGTGTAATAGCATCGCAGCGAGGTGATTTTACGTTAGCGGTTAAATATGATTTATCAGACTTTGGTTGCTCGTTTGGTGTTGGTTTTGAATCCGGTTTTTGCTCGGCGCTATTCGCGCTTCGCGAGTATTTAACCGTCATACTTGCAGTATCGAGAGTAATATCTTTTACAGCGGCGAGTAATGCTGATCGATCTACTTTTGTATCGCTATTAAAGGTAACTGGTGCAGATAACGCGTACACAGTATAAGTATAGCTTTTTTCACCCGGGCCTTTAGAGCAAGGCGGCGCGTATTGGTTTAAATCGTTTACGCTATTAGAGCCTACTTTACCGAGAGTTTCGCCCGCTTTAATTTGTGTTTTATCGGCGGCAATATTGTACATGGTTCAATACCAATGCATTCCCTCTGGCGCTTTATGATCCATAATTAACGCATAATATTTGGTTGTGTTAGGTGCATCGCTCCAGTTAAGTGGAGGGCTAATGCTTTGCCCATCGCACGTATAAGTAATAGGCAAGTTACCGCCATCGCTTACCTTTGAGCTTGTTAGCGTAAAATCATTGAGGTTTGATTGTTCAAGCGATTGGCTGTTTTGCTCGTTGCAGGCACTTAAGGTTAAGCAGCACAGTGCACTGAGTAAAAAGGCATGGGTATTTTTCATCATTTAAAACTCCAAAGATTAAGAGTACATAGAAAGAATTAGCTATTAAGAGTGTAGTTCTCAAATGTAGGGCAATTATGTAGTTTTAAATTTTTTTGTGTTTATTAAGGGCAGGCGTTAAGTTGTGAGCCGCTTACTTGGATAAGAGAAGAGATTGGATATGGGCGCTTGGTTATGGAAGGAAATATTAACTTAAGTATGGCGTTATTTTCCTGAGTTAAATAACGCTAAAATCCTTATTTTAAATAAGGATTTTCTCCCATTGCGACTACCACACAAAAAATTCTTAAATCTAACTCTAGCTGGTGGTAACTCGGTTCCATATGGCAGCAAAGTTGATAAAAGCCTTTGTTATGGTCTTTTTCTTTAAAGTGGGCGAGCTCATGTACCACTAACGCTTTTAATAACGGCTCGGGAGCGCGCAGCAAGTCGCTATTTATCGCTAAATCATGTTTACGGGTTTTACCTTGCATTCGATACGTATGTGTACCGAGTGCGTTGGTGACCATATCGCCTTGCTTTTTAAAAGCAGCGCGCCCAAATGGTGGCGCATTTTTTAAATATTGTTTTTTAAGCTCGGTTGCATAGCTATAAAGTAGTTTATCGCTGGTAATAGTGTGTGCTTGCGGATACTTTTTAAGTAAGTAGTCACATATATTTTTGTTATTTATAAGGCTTAATACTTGCTCAACAATGTTAGCTGGGTAACCGGTAAAGTAACGTGCGTATTCACTCATTATTATTTCTCTGTCGTTTTACTTTTAAAAAAGTGCTTGCTGGTGGGCTTCTTTTTCGCCAGTAAATGGGTTTAATGCTTTGTGATTATAACCAAGGTCTTTACAAAACTGCCTTGCTAATAATGGCGCTTCTCGGTTATCTGCCGTATGAAAAAACACATAGGGCGTTTTTCCTTCATCAAGCCATTGTTTTACTTTACTCAGCCACGGTTTATAAAAGGGTTTATAGTCGTTTTGTAAGTCAGCTATTACAAAGCGCGCCATGGGCTCTGAGCCAGTAGCTATTGCATGTACCGGTAAATGCGGCTTTTTTTGCTGTGCATCTATTAGCGCTTCGGTTGTTGGTTTTACCGCAAATAGGGCGCGAGTATCCATCGATATGCGATTTATGTTGTTTGCCATTAATAACTGATTAAGCGCTATTTCGGCTTCACCCTTTTGAAAAAACGCAGTATGACGTACCTCTACACCGTAATTAACCTCTTTTGGTAATAGGCTAATAAATTGGGCGAGTTTGGGTAAGTCACCAGGACCAAATGCTTTAGGTAATTGCAGCATGATTTGCCCGGTTTTTTCTAAAATAGGGGTAAACAAGTTAAGCCAATCAGTAAGCTCGGTTTGAACATTAGTTAGGTGCAGCTCGTGGCTAAAGCGACGATTAAACTTAAAAGTAAATTTAAAATCGTCGGGTACGCTGTTTGCCCAGCGCAATACGGTGCTTGGCGAAGGATCAGCGTAAAAGCTGGTATTGCCTTCAACAGAATTAAAGTGTTGTGCGTATTGGCTAAGCATATCGGCGTTTTTACATTGGCTTGAAAATAAATTGCCTTTCCATGCATTACTCGACCACTGCGGGCATCCAATATATAACATACAAACTAGCGCCTTATTATAAAGTGGCGATAGTGTAGCAAATAACAAAACGAGCTGCTGTAAATTCAGGGGCAAAAGCGGCACACGCCCTAGCATCTTAATGTTAGTTGAGTATAATGCAGGGCTTAATTTGATTATTTTTAGATTGCTAGCGGCTTTATTTGTATTGTGGTGACCTGTTTTTTAAATCACACGCCTTAAAACAAATAAGTTTAGCCGTTTAAGCCTTTTATCTGACAGGAAAACTATGCGCTCTATATATTGCGGACAGCTAAATAAAACTCACGTAGATCAAGAAGTAGAACTATGTGGCTGGATCAACAAACGACGTGACCTTGGTGGACTTATCTTTGTCGATTTACGCGATAGAGAAGGTTTAGTACAAGTTGTATTCGACTCTGACATTGAAGAATTAATGAGTTCAGCTAATACACTTCGCCAAGAATTTTGTGTTCAGTTAAAAGGTGTTGTTCGCGCACGCCCAGACAGCCAAGTAAACAAAGACATGGCAACAGGCGAGATCGAAATTTTAGGTAAAGAGCTTAATATTATTAACCGCTCTGAACCATTACCGCTAGATTTTAACCAAGTAAACTCAGAAGAGCGTCGTTTAAAGTACCGTTACTTAGATTTACGTCGTTTAGAAATGAGTGACCGTATTAAATTACGTGCTAAAGCAAGCAGCTTTGTTCGTCGCTTTTTAGATGAAAACGGCTTTTTAGACATCGAAACGCCAGTACTAACTAAAGCAACGCCAGAAGGCGCGCGCGATTACTTAGTACCGAGCCGTGTTCATAAAGGTAGCTTTTACGCATTACCGCAGTCGCCACAGTTGTTTAAGCAATTGTTGATGATGTCGGGTTTTGACCGTTACTACCAAATTGTTAAATGTTTCCGTGATGAAGATTTACGTGCCGATCGCCAACCAGAATTTACCCAAATAGATATAGAGACCTCGTTCATGAGCTCTGATCAAGTACGTGGTATGACTGAAAAAATGATCCGCGAGATGTGGCAAACACTGCTAAACGTTGATTTAGGCGATTTCCCAATCATGCCTTACAGCGAGGCAATGAGCCTTTACGGTTCTGATAAGCCTGATTTACGTAACCCAATGAAATTAGTTGATATTGCTGATTTAGTGAAAGACGTAGAGTTTAATGTTTTCTCTGGTCCGGCTAACGACGAAAAAGGCCGTGTTGCTGTATTAACAGTACCAGGTGGCGCTAAGCTTTCTCGTAAACAACTTGACGATTACACTAAGTTTATTGGTATTTACGGCGCTAAAGGCATGGCGTGGATGAAAGTAAACGACCACACTGCAGGCGCTGAAGGCGTTCAATCACCAGTGGCTAAGTTTTTAAGCGAAGACGTAATTACTAAATTGCTTGAGCGTACTAATGCACAGTCTGGCGATATTATTTTATTCGGTGCCGATAAGCGCAACACAGTAAATGAAGCTATGGGCGCACTGCGCGTTAAGATTGGTGTTGATTTAGAAATCACTAACCTTAATAGCTGGGCACCACTTTGGGTTGTAGACTTCCCAATGTTTGAAGAAGATGACGAAGGCACATTACATGCTGTGCATCATCCATTCACTGCACCAAAAGATATTACTGCAAGTGAGCTTGAAGCAAACCCAGCAGCAGCAATTTCAGATGCTTACGATATGGTATTAAACGGCTACGAAGTGGGTGGTGGTTCGGTACGTATTCATAATGCAGATATGCAAGAAACGGCATTTAGAATTTTAGGTATTAACGAGCAAGAGCAACAAGACAAGTTTGGCTTTTTACTTGATGCACTTAAATACGGCACACCACCACATGCAGGTTTAGCATTTGGTCTTGACCGTTTAGCAATGCTTTTATGTGGTACCGATAACATTCGTGACGTTATTGCTTTCCCTAAAACAACACAAGCGTCGTGTTTATTAACCAACGCGCCAAGCAAACCTAATCTTGATTCGTTAGCTGAGCTTGCAATTAGTGTTGTAGAAAAAGAAGTATCAAGCGAAGAGTAACTTTTGCTTATCTTTTAAGCTAAATTTAAAAACCCTTAAGTTATATGCTTGAGGGTTTTTTTGTGGTTAAATTTAAAATAGAGTGTATTTTAACCGAACAGATGAAAAGGAATTATTATGTCGATCAATGCAACTTTATTTGGTGAGTTTTTAGTTTTTATTATTGTGCTGTGTATTCCTATTTTTGCTGTAATTAGCTACAAAATAGGTAAGCGTAAAAGTACTATGCCGGGTGTTTTGGCTTTTGTGGGTGGCTGTTTAGCGCTATTTCCACTATTTGCTTTGATTTTTATTGCAGTGCTTGCGCTTAAAAAAGATTTACCTAAAAGTAATGGCTACACGGGTTAAATTTAATAGGTGAATTGTGTTGTTAAGTAACAATAACCAGTATTTTGATGAGCAATTTAATGCTTTGCAGTACGCAGAGCAAACAACTGAAAATACTGAGTTTGAAGAGTGTACGTTTACCGATTGCGACTTTTCAGGTGGGCAGTTTAAAAATTGTCGATTTATAGAATGTAGTTTTAAAAACTGTAACCTGTCGTCACTTAAATGGAATTACAGCTCGCTTGAAAGTGTAAGTTTTAGCCATTGTAAGTTAAACAGTTTGCAGTGGGGCGATGTAGATTGGCCAGCGCTTAGTATTAACGCACCGGTGAGTTTTAATTATTGCGAACTTAGTAATAGCTCTTTTTTTGAATTAACCCTCAAAGCCCTCAAACTAACACATTGCTTTGCAAAAAATGTAGATTTTAGACATGCTGATTTAAGCAGTAGCCAATTTACAGGGACGGATTTTCGCGATAGTGAGTTTTTTCAAACTAACTTAACAAAATGTGATTTTGTAGGTGCTACAGCGTTTAATATAGATTTGAATAATAATATGTTAGCGAATGCTAAGTTTGATCGCTTCGAAGCACTTAATCTGCTTACCAGCCTTAATATAGAACTGTGTGATTAACTTAGTTTAATATGATTACATATCTAGAAGCGACAGCTTAGCTGGGCTTCTAGATAGTAGTGGTACGTAATTAACGACTTGGACCATTTTTATTACGTGCACTGGCAAGTTGTCTTGCGATTTCTAATAACGCAGGTGAAATATCTTCAGCGCCATCTTTAATTAGTTTTGTAACGTCACCTGATGAAAACAAACCGTCACGTGGTGATTTAATACCTAACTCACGAACAAAATCCTTCGTTTTACCTGTGCTGCCTGTTTCGATGAACTTAAAAATAATACGTTCATTGTTATTTTTAGCAGGTGCTTTTAGTGTTTCGATTTCGTCATGTATCTCGGTTAGTTTGTCTTCTAGGATTTCTATACGTTCTTGAATGCTATTGTATGATTTCATTTATTGGATCTTTTACTAAATATATTAAAACAATGGCGACTATTATCGCATAGTTTGACAATAGAGAACGTAAACCTATAAAGTAAAAGTTATTTTTAATTAAAAACAATAATTTATATAAGTTTAATCATGAAAAAAACACTTAAATAGCTTTTTATATTAAGCACACTAACCTTAACTACATCAATAATAAGCACTACAAGCTATGCAAACGATGATGTTATAATCGATAAAAGCCGTAGCCGCGCTATTCCTATCAATATTACATTACCAAGTAATAATGCTAAGTGTACAGCGCAAGAAAAATGCCCTGTGGCGTTTATTAATGCGGGCTACGGTATTAGCCATAACGAATATACGTTTGCTAGTAATGTGTTTAATCAGCGCGGATACTTAACTGTAGCCGTTGCACATGAATTAAAAACCGACCCTGACCTTAATCGTGAGCAACCTTACTTAACCACTCGCATGGGAAACTGGCACCGTGGCGTAGTAACGCTTAAGTTTTTAGTTAATGAGTTATCGAGTAAATACCCAGCGTATAACTTTACAAAGCTCACCTTATTTGGGCACTCAAACGGCGGGGATATTTCGTCATTGTACGGCTCTATTTACCCCAATGAAGTAAGCCAAATTATTACTCTTGATCATCGCCGCATGTTAATCCCACGCAATAAAAACATTCGTGTACTTACACTTCGCGGTAGTGATTACCCAGCAGATGCAAATGTATTACTAACGCCAGAAGAGCGGGGTGTTTATCCTGTTAAGCAAATACTCATAGAAAAATCGCGCCATAACGATATGTACGATGGCGGGCAAAAATGGCTGGTGGATAGAATGAGTAAAAATATCGAGATATTTTTAGGTAATTAGCCAAGATATAATCAAGCCAACTTTAAGCTGGCTTAATATAAAGGTTTAAGCTGACACAAAATTTTGAGTGGTATTAAACAAAGCATGTATATTATTGCAGGTTACCCTTGCGGCGTAGCAAACTGTTTTATTGGTCGTTCTTTTATTTCCATATCTTCAGTAGGCATAGCTAAAAGTGAATATCTGGTTCTTATGGTAATGATATCAGCAAATTTACCGTTAATGTACAAGTTGACGAACGGTGTAATCGTACTTACTAAGTATTTTTTTTCAGGGTTTAAAGCAAACTTTTCTTCCATGCCTTTTAGCTCAATAAACTTTACTTCAAGCGGTTCGAACTCTATAGAGGATAATTGCTTGTGAGCACGCCGCCGTCCTTGTATAGGTTGTTCAGGGACTTTTGCACCTGGATTTTTCGCTCTTAATGAGAAGTATTCATCCACTTCATATATAAACATTGAGTTTAAGTCGATTCCCTGCTTATCGAAAGCGAGAGAGCTTAGCTTAACTTGATAAGGCGTAGTATTCGCCAATCTTATACTAGTGATACATTTAGTATCTAGATGACAAAATGTATAAGAGGATGCAGCAATAGGACCTTCGATAATTTCTTCAGAGTTGGCAAAAGTAGAGTAACTAATTAAAAGAAATATAATATTTACTAAAATTTTCATTGGGCTGCTCGCACTGCATTTTCAAAAAGATATGCCGAATATAGTAAGGTATCTCTGTCTTCATTGGTTTGATAAATTTGTGCATTTTGAGCAATGAAATTAAGATCCTTTATAGCCGTTCTTGCGTTATAAGCTGTATCTTCAGAAGTCCAGACTGCGTGGCTAAACTCATGAACAACAGTATCTACTTTTCCATTTGTACCCGCTTTAAAAAAACTATTACCAAACCCAATAATACCATATCTTTCATAATAAGTTGCATCACCATATACAGCGCATTTATAAAGTTTTTGTGGGGTCAAATGCATAGAACCGATAAGGTTAGCTACTTTACGGGCTTGGCGAATTAAAAAGGTTCTTGTTGCTTCAAAATTTGTAGGGTTTATATAACCATATTGCATCATAATGTTTTTGAATTTTTCTTTGTCCTTTTTATCTGCGTTAGCAGGGTTGTGCAATATATTAATAAAAGTTGTTAATGCTTTTGGAGTAATTAGCATAGCTAATTCAATTTGGTTCAGCTCAGATAGAGTTAACTCGATACCTGTTTTGTTTGTTGCTTCATAAATTGAAAAGTTATTGCGTTCGTAGTAAGTATTTTTATTCATACCTATCCTTGGTTGTTTAATATAATTGTAAGCTACTAAAGCCGTACCTATTATTCAACCCCTTATATTTCATTTAGAGTTTAAGTCTGCTTTATTAACAACTTCATATAACGCAGTAATAACTGCGCTATATTAATTTTATGGTAGTTACTCTACCAGTTCACTTACAATAATAGGGTTGTTATGTAGTGTTTTATGCACCGGGCATTTGTCGGCTATTTCGAGTAAACGTTGGCGCTGTGGCTCAGTTAAATCGCCACGCAAAGTGATTTTACGGGTAATAGCTTCAAGGTTACCTGTTTGCTCACAATCGTCGCAATCTTTGTTGTAATCGCGAGTGTGATTAAGCTCTACTTTTACATGCTCCAGTGGTAAGTTTTTACGTGTAGCGTACATCCGCAGTGTCATTGCTGTACATGCACCAAGCCCCGCTAATAAGTGATGATACGGATCGGGTCCTAAGTTTTTACCGCCTACCTTTATTGGCTCATCTGCAAGCCAAGTATGATCTTTAGTGCTTACGTGCTGAGTAAATACGTGGTCTTTTTCTTCAACGAGTACATTGCCACCTGTTAAGCTTGCTGCATATCTGGTTTTGTCGTATTTAACGTAGCGGTTTGCCCACGTTGCAATAATGTCGGCCGCGTAGTCAGCATCGTTTTTATTAGTAAGTAAGTGATCGGCGTTATCTAGGCTAATAAAGCTTTTGGGATGCTTAGCTGATGCATAGATTTTTTCGGCTTCACTAATGTTTACAGTTGCATCAATAGGGGAGTGCATGACTAACAATGCGCGCTTAAGTTTACTGATGTGGCTTTTACCGTACTTGGCTATATCATCTAAAAACTGTTTTTTGATGGTAAATTCGCGACCCGCTAAGCTTACTTTAGCTTCACCAGCTTCGTTAATTTCATCAAGGTGAGCTGCAAAGTTATGCGCTACGTGTTGCGCGTCAGATGGCGCACCAATTGTAGTTATAGCTGAAACCTCTGGTATGTGTTCAGCAGCAGCTAATACTGCAGCGCCACCTAAACTATGACCAATAAGTAGTTGTGGTGCTTCAAAATGATCACGCAGGTGATTGGCAGCTGACACTAGGTCTTGAATATTTGACGAAAAATTACTGTTGGCAAAGTCGCCATCGCTATTACCTAAACCAGTAAAGTCAAAACGCAGTACGGCAATCCCTTGTTGTGTTAATGCACGGCTTATACGTGTTGCAGCAGCAACATCTTTACCACAGGTAAAACAATGAGCAAATAACGCATAAAATTTTACGTCACCAGAGGGAAGTTCGAGTTGACCAGCAAGTTCTAAGTCGCCGCTTTTAAAAGATACTTTTTGTCGCATGGGTAGCCTTATTTATACTAATAAAATACATTACAATACTAGACCAGATATAAGTGCGAAACCTTACAAATACAACATTTTTTTATAAATTGATCTTGATTAAGCATAAAGCTGTTGGTGGCTCTTTGAGGACATATGTCCTTATGTTTTTGAGGTCATTTGTCTATCCTCACATAGCGCTATAATGAAGGCTTTGCTACTTTATATAATTAATATTAATTATATAAAAAAGATGATCATTCTATCGCATTAAATAGCTCATTCACTACGTTAAAAATTATTTATATAGAACAGCTATATAAATAATTCGCCTTGATATCGCGCTGTTTTCTTAGCGCTATAATAGATCACTAATTTAATGAAATTGGTATAATTTAGCACGATTAAAAGCAACTCACTTCACACAACCTATTCACTGGAACGTACAATGCAATTACCTACTGTTGATTATAAAGCTCCCGATGCGGCTGCACAATTTGTTGAATCATTAAGAAATACTGGATTTGGCGTTTTAAAAAACCACCCAATCCCACAGTCTTTAGTTGAGTCTATTTACAAAAACTGGCAAGATTTTTTTAACTCAGAGCAGAAGCAAGACTTTTTATTCTCTAAAGACACTCAAGACGGTTACTTTCCGCCTTCAGTATCTGAAGTAGCGAAAGGCTTTACAATAAAAGACATTAAAGAGTACTTTCATGTGTACCCTAAAGGACGTGTTCCTGCAGAGCTTGAGGCTGATGTGCGTGAATACTACCGTTTAGCGAGTGAGTTTGCTGGTACCTTATTAAATTGGGTTCAGGCTGAATCTCCAGCTGATGTACGCGCTAAATTTTCGATTGATTTAAAAGGCATGATTGCGGGTTCGGAACAAACATTGTTACGTATTTTGCATTATCCGCCAATGACAGGTGATGAAGAGCCAGGTGCTATTCGCGCAGCTGCTCATGGTGATATTAATTTATTAACTGTATTACCTGCATCTAACGAACCTGGTTTACAAGTTCAAAAAACAGATGGTGGTTGGTTAGATGTTCCATGTGATTTTGGCAGCTTAATTATTAATATTGGTGACATGCTACAAGAAGCGTCGGGCGGGTATTTCCCATCTACAATTCACCGCGTGATTAACCCAACGGGTAAAGCATCGACTAAATCGCGAATCTCGTTACCGCTATTTTTACACCCTCATCCAGAGGTTGTGCTTTCAGAGCGCTACACCGCAGATAGCTACTTGCAAGAGCGTTTGCGTGAGTTAGGTGTTAAGTAACTATTATACTTAGAATTATTAAGTATAAACAAAAAGCGGCTTTAAGCCGTTTTTTGCATTTTTAAGCAACTTGATTGCACGTTTTATTTTATTGGACGGTGCTCAATTGCTTGCAACGTAAATAATGGCATGCATTCTTAGCTACTACAGGTATAATGCGCGCAACTGGCCACTTTGGCCTTATTTAAAAGAGAGTTTATATGAGTTTTGATGGTTTAGGTTTATCACAGTCTTTAGTTAATGCGGTTTTAGAAAAGGGCTATGAAACGCCAACACCAATTCAGGCTCAAGCTATTCCGGCAATTATTGAAGGCCGTGATGTTATGGCTGCAGCACAAACGGGTACTGGTAAAACAGCTGGTTTTACATTACCACTTATCGAACGTTTGTCTTCAGGTCCTAAAGCTAAAAGCAATCATGTACGTGCGTTAATTTTAACACCAACACGTGAACTTGCTTTGCAAGTGAGTGAAAATGTTGAAGAGTACGCAAAGCATTCTGATGTAAGCTCGTTTGTAGTTTACGGTGGCGTTAAAATTAACCCACAAATGCAGCGTCTTCGTAAGGGTGTTGATATTTTAGTTGCAACACCGGGTCGTTTAATTGACTTACATAACCAAAACGCAGTTAAATTTGATAGCGTAGAAGTACTTGTATTAGATGAAGCTGACCGTATGCTAGACATGGGCTTTATTCATGACATTAAACGTCTTATAGCTAAAATGCCTGCAAAACGTCAAAACTTAATGTTTTCGGCAACATTTTCAGATGACATTCGTGCATTAGCAAAAGGGTTAATAAACGACCCTGTCGAAATTTCTGTTGCAGCAAAAAATACGACAGCAAAAAGCGTTACTCAGTGTGTTTATGCAGTAGATAAGCCACGTAAAACTGCTTTATTAAGCCATTTGATTCGTAGTAACGATTGGCAGCAAGTTTTAGTCTTTAGCCGTACAAAACATGGTGCTAACCGCTTAGTTAAGCAACTAGAACGTGATGATATTACGGGCGCTGCTATTCATGGTAATAAGTCACAAGGTGCACGTGTTAAAGCACTTGAAGGTTTTAAAAATGGTGATGTTCGAGTATTAGTAGCAACGGATATTGTTGCACGTGGTTTAGACATTGTTGAACTACCACATGTAGTTAACTACGACTTACCAAATGTATACGAAGATTACGTTCACCGTATTGGTCGTACTGGTCGTGCTGGTGCATCGGGTCATGCTATTTCGTTTGTAACCACTGAAGATGCTGTAGATTTATATGGTATTGAGCGTTTTATTGGTGAGCTTATTCCGCGTGCTGAAGAAGATGGTTTCGATCCGGTTAACCCTGTACCTGAGCGCGCATTAGATGCTCGCCCTATTGCACCTAAAAAACCTAAGAAAAAGCAGCCTTTTAATAAGCCTAAGTCTGATAGCAGCAAGCCTAACAGTAAAAAGCCAAACAATGGCGGCAATGGTACAGGTCCGCGCCGTGGTGGTTCTAAAAAGCCAGCAGCTAAAACAGATGATAGCGCGCAAAACCCATGGGCAAAGCGTGAGTCTGTTGGTGGTAATGGTCAACGCCGTCGCCGCACAACTAATAACGATTAGTCATTATTAATGAGTGTATTGGCGTTTATTTAGTTTAATTAAACGTTGATACAAAAAACGCGCTACCTTCTTAAATAGAAGTAGCGCGTTTTTTATTGTCTGTAATTTGTTATTTTAATAATACCAATTACATTTAATTAGCCTAACTAATTAAATAGTTAATACCTAAGCCTACAAATAAAGTAACACTCACACTAAGTAGTGTGCCAAGCATAACGTACTCGGTAAGCTTTTTATCTTTACTCGCACTTAAATCTCCAAACCTAAATACCGATTTAGCTGCTAATAAAAACCCAACGCCAGCAAATTGATCAAGCAATATAAAGCTCAACATAAGTATGCGTTCCAACATGCCAATACTTTGCCCTGCAAGTGGGAGGCTTCCATCGCTTGAAAAGTTACTCGTTAAACGCTCTAGCATCATTCTTATAAATACAGCGCTTGGATTCAAAATTATTAAATAACCACACACAATCCACAATACATTAGGGGTAGTAAGCATGGTATATATGTTTGCGATAAAGCTATTGTTATCAGTTAGCCAAATACTTAGGGCTATTAGCACAGCAATATGAGCTATTTGGTCGAGTAAAAATGGCACAACGCCTTTATTGGAATATGATTTAGCAATATCAATAAAGTAATGACTTATTACAATAGCGACAGTTGCTATTAGTGCATTACTTGCTTGTTGCCATCCAAAAGTATATTCCCATAAAGTTATAATTATAGCGCTGGTTATACCGTGCACTAGTACATGTAAGTAAAGTTTAGTGGCTTTAAAGTGTCGTGTGTTTCTGTCGTTTACCCAACTCATAGGTTGCCAGAAAAAATCAGCCAGTATATGACCAATAATAAGTGCGGCTAGTAAAAGAGAAAAAGCCATTATTCACCTCCTTTTGTTATATTTTTTATTATAAATTGAGTGTGCTTTATAAAACGCTCTATTAATTGGTAATGGGCTAAATTGAGTAGTTTGGTGACATTTTCACGGCTCGTTTTAAGCTCTTTTGCTAAAGCTGCATGGCTATTATCTGTTGAGGTTAAATATACATACAAAGCATTAGCTTGTTTTGCTGTGACTTTAGTTAATAGTACATCTACAAAAGCAAGATTAAGCAATAAGCTCTCATCAACGTGTTGTTCTGCAATATTAATAACAAAGCGTTGATTCGTTATTTTATCAAGCCCTTGACCTGATAGTGTGAATGCAGAGCCTGTGGCTGTTTTAATATCACTGCGTAGGTTATCTATTTGCCCAAGCGCCATACTTTGGCGTAATTCGTAACCCGACGATTTTAAGTGTAGGTATATTAATATAGCGGTTTCAAATAACATTTCTGGATTATTTAACTGTAATTGAAAGGCATCGCCTCTGTATATATTCCACAGTGTTTGTTTTTTAGAAATGCCACGCAAGCTTTGCTCTAATTGATAAAGCATGGCATCGTACTGTTGCTTAGGAATAGTTTGCGATTTAATGATATCGCCGCTGATCACACCAATCATATGAGTCTCTATTTATACCAATTACTTGATGGAACTGATATTAGTTACTTTTTTAAATGTAACCATAAACGGTTACATAGCTATAAGTAACCAATTTAGGTTACTTGAATAATAATTGCAAGGTTCACTCATTTTATAACGTTACTTTAATAAGTAATGCTATTGCTATTAATCCTCATTAGGAGATTGAATGACTTCACAAAACGAATTGCAAAGTACTAAACCACGCGTAGGTATTTTTGTTGATGTACAAAATATTTACTATACATGTAGAGAAAGCTACCGTAAAAACTTTGACTACAATGCCTTTTGGCGACAAATGCAGGAGCAATACACGATTGAGTGCGCTTTTGCTTACGCTATTTATCGAGGCGATGAAAAACAGAATCAGTTTCAAAATATTTTGCGAGCGATTGGCTTTGATGTGAAGTTAAAACCATTTATACAGCGCCGTGATGGAAGTGCAAAAGGTGATTGGGATGTGGGGATAACAATAGATATGCTAGAACAAGGTAAAAACCTTGATAAGGTTATTTTGCTTTCTGGCGATGGCGATTTTGCCTTATTGCTTGGGCATTTAAAAAATCAATACAATGTGCCATGCGATGTTTATGGTGCAGATAGGTTAACAGCAGAGGCATTAAAACAAAGCGCTGAGCAATTTCATTTAATCGATGATACCTTTTTATTATAAGTGGCTATACGCTAACTAAAACTCTCTAAAAGCGAAAGCTGAGTACTTGCAACATGAGAGATTTTAATACAAGAAGGTAATTGATTAATTTAGGCTTTTTTATTGCTGTAATAAATTGGGTTTGGTAAATGATTATGGTAATTTTAAAGTATAACGAGTTACCAAGGACTTACATGCTTCATTACAGCAACATGCCACTAGACAGAGGCTCAAATTTCCGTAAAGACCCATCGTGGCTTAAAGCGCAAATGTCGGCGCAAAGTAAATGGGTTTTAGTTAATAATAATCAAACACTATTTATTAAAGATACGCCAAAAGTTAGCTATTTAACTTATCAACAAGTGGCGCATTTAGATTTAACGAATGCTATTTTTGTTGGTTTAAATAACGCCAAAAATGGTGTGTTTGCACTTGATGTAACTGAACTCGATGAAAGCATATTAACGCCTTTGATAGATGGCGCACAGTTTTTTGACATTCGCCAGTATGGTCCACAAGTAACAATTAAATACGGTTCAATTGCGGCACTAGCACGAGGTTTATGTTATTGGCATGCAACACATCGATTTTGTGGTCGTTGTGGTAGCAAAAATAGCTCAGTGGAAGCTGGGCACTCTCGCGTGTGTGACAACGAAAGCTGTAAACATCCTACATTTCCGCGCACTGATCCTGCGGTGATTATGGTTGTAACTAAAATGTTTGATGATGGAATAGAGCGTTGTTTATTAGGCCGCCAAGCTTCGTGGCGTATTGGTATGTATTCTTCTTTGGCTGGATTTGTCGATCCAGGCGAAACACTTGAGCAAGCTGTTACGCGCGAAGTAAAAGAAGAAGCTGGTATTGATGTAGCAAATGTACGTTATGTTGTTTCTCAGCCGTGGCCGTTTCCTTCTTCAATTATGCTTGGTTTTTTTGCTGAAGCAGTAACCGACACCATTGATGTTGATAATGACGAGCTTGATGATGCAAAGTGGTTTAGCCGTGAAGAACTTGCACAGTTTGGCAATTGGGATGAAGAGGGCGATCATTTAAAACTACCTAGAACTGATTCTATCTCTCGTTATTTAATTGAACATTGGCGTACAAACGCTTAAGGATTAACAATGTCGAGTAAAAGTAATAAAAATACTCAGTTGGTGTCATCAGGGCGAAAAAAAGCGTACACACATGGAGTAGTTAATCCCGTTGTACAGCGTGCATCGACTATTGTATTTGATACCGTAGCAGATTTAAAAGAAGCGGCTAAAACCCGTGGCGATAAAACTTTATTTTATGGGCGCCGTGGTACAACTACACACTTTGCGTTGCAAGATGCAATTACAGAGCTTGAAGGCGGTGAAGGCTGTGCATTATATCCATGCGGCGCAGCTGCGATTAGCCAAGTGCTGTTATCATTTTTAAAAACAGGTGACCATATTTTAATGGTCGATAACGCGTACGAACCAACCCGTGATTTTTGCGATAAAATTTTAGTAGGATTAGGTATTTCTACAACGTATTATCCGCCAACAATTGGTGCGGGAATTAAAGATTATATTAAGCCAAACACTAAGGTATTGTTTTTAGAGTCACCTGGCTCTATTACTATGGAAGTTCAAGATGTGCCTGCTATGGTAAAAGTAGCAAATGAGCATAACGTAATGACAATACTTGATAACACCTACGGTAATGGTTTGCACTATAGACCACTTGAGCACGGCGTAGATATTAGTATTCAAGCTGCAACTAAATATATTGTTGGTCATTCAGATGTAATGATGGGGGTTGCTGTTGCGAATAAAAAATATTGGCTTACGCTTCGCGAAAACTCATATTTACTGGGCCAGTGTACAAGTGCAGACGATGCTTACTTAGCACTTAGAGGTTTGCGCACTATGGGTGTACGTTTAAACCAGCACGAA
>NZ_AUTQ01000069.1 GCF_000498095.1 Pseudoalteromonas sp. TB64 | reverse complement strand
ATGGTGCGGAAAGAGAGACTTGAACTCTCACAACCGAAGTTACTGGAACCTAAATCCAGCGCGTCTACCAATTCCGCCACTCCCGCATCGTTTGTGTAATAAAACACAGGTAGTTATTTTAAACTCTTCATTGAGTGCAATTTAACTCTTGCAGAGCCATTTCTAAAAGAAGAAATGGTGGCTAAGACGGGATTTGAACCTGTGACCCCATCATTATGAGTGATGTGCTCTAACCAGCTGAGCTACTTAGCCATTGTTGGCTGGGATACCAGGATTTGAACCTGGGAATGCCAGGATCAAAACCTGGTGCCTTACCGCTTGGCGATATCCCAACAATAACAATTGATAGTTTTAATTCTTATCAAGAATTATGGTGCGGAAGGAGAGACTTGAACTCTCACATCCTAAGATACTGGAACCTAAATCCAGCGCGTCTACCAATTCCGCCACTCCCGCATCGTTTGTACAATAAAGTACAGGTAGTTATTTTAGACTCTTCATTGAGCAACAAAAAATAAATGGTGGCTAAGACGGGATTTGAACCTGTGACCCCATCATTATGAGTGATGTGCTCTAACCAGCTGAGCTACTTAGCCATCTTTTTTGTTAGCACTTCATCGCTGAGTGCGGGGCGTATTATGCTGATATGACCCAAATTCGTCAACACCTTTTTTGCAAAAAAACACTTAACTGTGTTTGTTTGCAGGAAAATTGAGCTAACCGGCTAAATTTTAATAAAAATGCTGTTTTTTTAACTGCCTTTAAGGCGCCGAATCTTAATTAAGCCTGTACTTCTTTAATTAAGCGATATTACAAAGATAGACTAGTTGAGGCTAATTATTATTTTAATAATGCTTAAATACAAAAAAGGCTCGTAAAAACGAGCCTTTAAAAATTATTCCAATCTAAATTGGTTTAATTTGTACTTATACGTTGAACAGGAAGTTCATTACATCGCCATCTTTAACAATGTACTCTTTACCTTCTTGACGCATTTTACCTGCTTCTTTTGCGCCACTCTCACCTTTAAAGGCAACGAAGTCGTCAAAAGCGATAGTTTGCGCACGAATAAAGCCACGCTCGAAGTCTGTATGGATTTTACCTGCGGCTTGTGGTGCTGTTGCACCTACAGGGATTGTCCATGCACGTACTTCTTTTACGCCAGCTGTAAAGTATGTTTGTAATTGCAGTAATTCATAACCACCACGAATAACAAGGTTAAGACCCGGCTCTTCTAAACCAAGATCAGCCATAAATTCAAGCTTGTCTTCTTCATCTAGTTCAGAAAGCTCAGATTCAATAGCGGCACATACGGGTACTACAATAGCATCTTCTGCTTCGGCGATAGCACGTACGCGGTCAAGGTAAGGGTTATTTTCAAAACCATCTTCTGCAACGTTAGCAATATACATAGTTGGTTTGATAGTTAAGAAGTTAACAGAGCTGATAGCTGCTTTTTCTTCTTTAGTTAAATCTAAAGAACGTAAAGTTAAGCCTTCATCAAGATGCACTTTTACTTTTTCAAGTACGGCATTTTGCTCTTTAGCGTCTTTATCGCCACCTTTTGCTTTTTTCGCGTTACGGAAAAGAGCTTTTTCAGCACTATCCATATCAGAAAGTACTAACTCGGTGTTAATTACGTCAATATCGTCTGCAGGGTCAATTGTACCCGCTACATGAATGATGTTTTCGTCTTCAAAACAGCGAACTACGTGACCAATAGCATCAGTTTCGCGAATGTTAGCTAAAAACTGATTACCAAGACCTTCACCTTTAGATGCGCCTTTTACTAAACCTGCAATATCCACAAATTCCATACTTGTTGTAAGGATGCGTTGCGGATTTACAATTTTAGCGAGCTCGTCTAAGCGAGGATCTGGCACAGGCACCACACCTGTATTAGGCTCTATGGTACAAAAAGGAAAGTTAGCGGCTTCAATACCCGCTTTGGTTAATGCATTGAAAAGCGTTGATTTACCCACGTTAGGCAAGCCAACGATGCCACATTTAAAACCCATAGTAAGATACCTTAGTTTAGAATTCGTTTAAACGGTGTACTTGGACCCAAGTTACTAGGGTTTAAACGAATGTAGTCTGTTTTGTGCTTTTAACACACCATCTTTTGCAAGTATTTCCATACAACGAACTGCTTCATCAACAGCGGCATCCATTTTTTCTTGATCGTCTTTGGCTGCTTTACCAAGCACCCAACCGGTGACCATTTCACGATGCCCTGGATGACCTACACCTATACGTAAACGCATAAAGTCTTTTTGATTTGCCATTTTTGCAATAATGTCTTTTAAACCATTATGACCGCCATGCCCGCCGCCTTTTTTTAATTTGGCAACGCCTGGGTCTAAATCCAACTCATCATGGGCAACTAAAATGTCTTCCACTGGGATTTTGAAAAAATTAGCTAAACTACTGACCGCTTTACCACTTAAATTCATGTAAGTAGTGGGGATCAATAATTTGAATTCTTGGCCTTGAATGATCACTTTACCTGTAAGGCCGTGATATTTAGGATCGTATTTTAGAGTGCAGTTGTAGCGTGCAGCGATTTGCTCGATGAACCAAGCACCTGCATTGTGACGTGTGTTTGCGTATTCGGGGCCTGGATTAGCCAGGCCCACAAGCATTTGAATAGAATTCAAGGTTGCGAGACCTTAAATATTATTCTGCAGCGTCTGAAGCGTCGTCTTCAGTTGGAGCTGCTTTGTTTGCTTTGATAGTCAGGATAGACTGATCATGGCCTTCGCCTTTACCTAAATCTACAGAGCTAACGCCTTTAGGGAAAGTAAGGTCAGAAATATGAACCGAATCGCCAACTACAAAGTTAGACACATCAACTTCGATAAATTCTGGAAGTGCTTTTGGAAGACATGAAATTTCAACTTCAGTTAACTGGTGAACAACAGTTGCACCTAGTTTTGTCACGATATCTTCACCGATGAAGTGAAGAGGAACTTTAGTTTGGAATGTATGAGTAGCATCTACACGTTGGAAATCAAGGTGAGTAAGCTTAGGCTTGAATGGGTGACGTTGAATATCTTTTAAGATAGCTTCAACAGACTCGCCGCCTATGTTTAGTGTAATGATGTGAGTGTAAAAACCTTCATCTTCTTGCGCTTTGATCATATCTTTATGAGCAAAAGTAAGAGATAGAGCTTCTTTATCTGCTCCGTAAAGGATTGCAGGTACTTTGTCTTCGCGACGTAGGCGGCGGCTCGCACCAGTACCAGTTTCTACGCGAAGTTCAGCGTTATAAGTGTAAGTTTTGTTAGACATGATGTCTCCAATAATTATAAGTGTAGGGCCTTTGCGACCAAGGACCCCAGCCAAAAGGCGCGCTATCATACCACCGCGTACTTGTAAAATATACATCGCTTACAAAAAAAGCGCCAAAAGGCGCTTTTATATTCAGAAATGTTTGATTTTAGTGTTCGAACATCGCTGAAATAGATTCTTCGTTACTAATACGACGAATAGTCTCTGCTAGCATATCTGCAAGAGTAAGTACTTTAACTATATCAAGCGCTTTAAGTTCTTCAGATAGAGGTATTGAGTCAGTTACAATCACTTCGTCAATTACTGAATTACGTAAATTTTCTGCAGCTTTACCAGAAAGAATAGGGTGCGTAGCGTATGCAAATACACGCTTTGCGCCATGTTCTTTAAGTGCTTCAGCAGCTTTACACAATGTACCACCGGTATCAATCATATCATCTACGATAATACAATCACGACCTTCAACATCACCAATAATATGCATTACTTGAGAAACGTTTGCTTGTGGGCGACGTTTATCAATAATAGCTAAATCGGTATCGTTTAATAGTTTTGCTATAGCACGAGCACGTACAACACCACCAATATCAGGAGATACAACAACAACGTCATCAAAATGACGGGCTTTCATATCTTCAAGTAATACAGGGCTGCCAAATACGTTATCTACTGGTACATCAAAGAAGCCTTGAATTTGCTCAGCGTGTAAATCAACCGTAAGTACACGGTCAACACCTACGCTTGATAGGAAGTCAGCAACAACTTTAGCAGTAATTGGTACACGGGCAGAACGTACACGACGATCTTGACGGGCATAACCGAAATAAGGAATAACGGCAGTAATACGACCTGCAGATGCACGACGTAAAGCATCAACCATAACGATAAGTTCCATTAAGTTATCGTTTGTAGGGGCACAGGTTGATTGCAATATAAAAACATCCGAGCCACGAACATTTTCATTTATTTGAACACTGATCTCACCGTCACTAAAACGGCCTACAACAGCATCGCCTAATTCAATATATAAACGTTTTGCAACTTTTTGAGCTAACTCAGGTGTTGCGTTACCAGCGAAGAGCTTCATGTCAGGCACGGTTGGGTTCCTCAGGCACTGAAATTTTGGACTAACGGGCAATGATAAATACCACTGCGGGTTAACTTATGATTACTTTTACGTTACTTCATTGATCGAATATAGCGGCTAACTCCGTATGAGCAGGGGAGACATTAACGCTTGAGGCGATAAATCCCTGCCAAGTATGGGGGAGGTTAGCAAGTACATCTTGTGCTTGAACTTGACTAGCAAATTCTACAAAACAACATGAACCTGTTCCGGTCATCTTCGACGGGGCGTATTTTAGCAACCACTGGAGGGTTTTTTCAACCTCGGGACAAAGCTTTTTAACTAAAGGCTCACAATCATTAGTTAAAATATACTGTTTCCAGTCACCTAATATTTTAGGTGTGTCACGTTTTAGCTCAGGATGAGTAAATATTTTTGCGGTACTTACATGTTGATTTGGATGTACTACACAGTACCATTTTTGTTCTAGTTCTACTTGGTGTAATTTTTCGCCAATGCCGTGTGCTATGGCGCTTTGACCATGTATGAACACGGGAACATCTGCTCCTAATTGTAAGCCTAAATGAGCAAGTTCATCCAAACTTAACTGTGTTTTCCAAAGTTTATTGAGCGCTAATAATGTAGTTGCGGCATCTGATGAACCACCTCCAACACCGCCTCCCATTGGTAAGCGTTTAATTAAATTTATTTTTACACCAAGCTCCGTTTTGCTCTTAGTTTGTAATAATAAGGCAGCTTTATAGATGAGGTTGTCTATTAAAGGGATATCTTTAGTATCACCCTCTATTGAAATTGTGGATGTGTGCACTAGTTCAAAACTAAGTTCATCTCCAAAATTCAAAAAAGTAAATAAAGTTTCCAGCTCATGATAGCCATCTTCACGACGCCCGTTAATGTGTAAAAATAAGTTGAGTTTTGCCGGAGCAATTAAAGAAAAAGACGTTTTGGTATTCATATTAATTAAATTGCCAGTCATAGAGTTGAATTTTGATTCTAATGCTTTGGTGTTTGAGCGTTAGTTTGGTTGGAACCCAATAACCTTCAGTTTGCATATATGCACTGTAATCTATTTGCCATTTCTTACCGGTGTTATCAAACCAAAGTACTTGTTTAGCGCGACCGAGTTGATCAACTATTAAGCTTTGATCGTCAATAGTACCTTTTAACCAACTATCGGCATTATTTACAGGTAAAGTAAAACCAGTTAAACGTTTAAGAAGTCGCGCAGCATCAGTATCAAAATACTCTTCACCATCAAATTCTAGCTCAGCACCTTTTTCGGTTTGTTTAAGCGACAAAATGCGCGTACCAATAAAAGTAGTCAGCACTAAATTGTTACTATTTTCCCTTTGTTGCCAATTTAAATTTGCAGATTGGCGCTCATCAGGGCTGATAAAAGCAAGTTTCCCCTCTACTTGCCAAGTTTTTTGAGCAGCAAGGCGAGGTTTCCAATCATCGTAAGTTGTTGTTATTTTGTTTGTTTGTTGCGTGCAACCACCTAAAAATAAAAAAAAGGTAAATAAAATTAAATATTGTCGAATCAAATGTCGTTCCTTACTTTCCATATTCCGCTGATTTTTGGTAAAATTGCCGCCTTTAAAGTAGGGCTCAGCAATATTTGGCAAATATGACCATAATAGCACTT
This sequence comes from Pseudoalteromonas sp. TB64, assembly GCF_000498095.1. Classification (GTDB taxonomy): domain Bacteria; phylum Pseudomonadota; class Gammaproteobacteria; order Enterobacterales; family Alteromonadaceae; genus Pseudoalteromonas. Next base: position 20,834 of record NZ_AUTQ01000069.1, on the reverse strand, counting down.
GGTATAAATCACAAAACCGCATCCGTAGACTTACGTGAAAAAGTGGCTTTTTCGCCTGAGCAAATATCAGAGGCGTTGCAACAATTAAGTGGTCACGCTGCGTTTAGTGAAGCGGTGATCGTTTCTACCTGTAATCGAACCGAAATCTATTGTAGCCTTGCTCAGCAAAAATCCCAAACACTGTTGCATTGGTTAGCCAGTTTCCATGGTTTAGATGAACAAGAACTGAGTAGCAATATTTATTGTTATGAAGGTAATGATGCAATAAATCATTTAATGCGTGTTGCCTGTGGTTTGGATTCTTTAGTGTTAGGTGAACCGCAAATATTAGGGCAAATAAAGCAAGCTTATAATAGTGCTAAAACACATGATGCCATTGGTGTTACGTTTGATCGGTTATTTCAAAAAACTTTTTCGGTTGCAAAAGAAGTCAGAACCGAAACAAACATTGGTGCAAGTGCTGTGTCGGTCGCGTTTGCGGCAGTTAATTTAGCAAAACATATTTATGGCAAGCTTGATCAGACCAATGTGTTATTAATTGGTGCAGGCGAGACCATTGAGCTGGTAGCTAAGCATTTATATCAAAATGAGCCTAAAAAAATAACGGTAGCTAATAGAACAATTGAACGTGCGCGCAGCCTTGCTGATGAAGTGTCGGCAGATGTGATTGCGCTTGCACAGTTGCCAGAGCGTTTACATGAAGCCGATATAGTGATTAGTTCTACAGCCAGTACGCTTCCTATTATAGGTAAGGGTGTGGTTGAGCAGGCTCTCAAACAGCGTAGAAATAAACCGATGTTGTTTATAGATATCGCTGTGCCACGCGATATAGAAAGCCAAGTAGGCGAGCTCGATGCAGCCTATTTATATTCAGTTGATGACTTACAAACTATTGTAAGCGAAAATATGGCAGCGCGAGAGCAAGCTGCTGAACAAGCACAAATTATTATAATTGAACGCACTAAAGAATTTGCAATGTGGATGCGTTCACTCGATTCGGTAGATTTAATCCGCCATTATCGAAATGATGTACAAACAATAAAGTCTGAATTAGTAGAGAAGGCGGTTAGCCAACTCTCTAGTGGTAAAGATGCAGAAAAAGTAATTTTAGAGTTGGCCAATAAATTAACCAATCGCTTAATGCACGCGCCTACACGTGCTATACAAGATGCAGCGAAAAAAGGTGAAGTGGCGCAGCTAAACCAGTTGAAAAAAATGTTAGGTATTGATCAGGAATAACCGTTAAATGAAAGAGTCTGTTTATAATAAATTAGAAACCTTAGTAGAACGCTACGAAGAAGTACAAGCGCTGCTAAGTGACCCGTCGGTCATTAGTGATCAAAATCGTTTTCGTGGGCTTTCAAAAGAATATTCTGAGCTTGAAGAGATTGTAAAAACGTTTTTAGTTTATAAAGAAACGCAAGATGATTTAGCCAGTGCAGAAGAGATGCTTAAAGATTCGGATCCTGAAATGCGTGAAATGGCGCAAGAAGAATACAAAGAAGCTAAAGCACAAATTCTAGCAATTGAAGATCAAATTCAAGTATTGATGTTGCCAAAAGATCCACGCGATAACAATAACGTGTTTGTTGAAGTTCGTGCTGGAACGGGCGGCGATGAAGCGGCAATTTTTGCCGGCGATTTATTTCGTATGTACAGCCGTTACGCAGAAACTAAAAAATGGAAAGTAGAAGTTGTGAGCACCAATGAAGGTGAGCACGGTGGTTACAAAGAAGTGATTGCGAATATTAGTGGCGAAGGTGTTTACGGGCAATTAAAGTTTGAATCAGGAGTACACCGCGTACAACGTGTGCCAGAAACTGAGTCACAAGGGCGTGTTCATACCTCTGCTTGTACCGTTGCGGTAATGGCAGAAGTACCAGAAGCAGAAGCGATACAAATTAATACAGCAGATTTAAAAGTTGATACATTTCGTGCATCAGGCGCAGGTGGTCAGCACGTTAATAAAACAGACTCTGCTATTCGACTTACACATATACCTACCGGTGTTGTGGTTGAGTGTCAGGATCAACGTTCACAGCATAAAAACCGCGCTAAAGCGATGTCAGTACTTGCAGCTCGACTGCAACAAGCTGAAGATGAAAAACGCCATGAAGCAGAGGCTTCTGAGCGTCGTGATTTAGTAGGTAGTGGTGACCGTTCTGAGCGTATCCGTACTTATAACTATCCTCAAGGTCGTATTACCGATCACCGTATTAACCTGACACTTTATCGCTTAAATGAAGTAGTAGCGGGTGATTTAAGCTGTGTGATCGATCCATTAATGCAAGAGCATCAAGCTGACTTATTAGCGGCTATGGGCGACGAGTAGTCGTGAGCCACACTCTTGAACAAGCAATTGCTGCAGGAGCTAATTTATTAGCTTCAAGCAGCGAAAGTGCTAAATTAGACGCACAAGTTTTACTTCTACATATTCTTCAAAAACCACGCAGTTACCTTTTTACTTGGCCAGAGAATGAGCTTAACGCTGAGCAGCAACAGCAATTTGAACTGTTTTGTCAAAGGCGTTTAAATGGCGAACCCGTTGCGCATATTACTGGGCAGCGTGAATTTTGGAGTCTATTACTCGAAGTTAATGCAACAACTTTAATACCTCGACCAGATACTGAAACATTGGTAGAGCAAGCACTTGAAATGGCTGTACCTGCTACAGCAAAAGTACTTGATCTAGGCACTGGCACCGGTGCAATTGCTTTAGCGCTTGGAAGTGAAATGCCAAATTGGCAAATTACAGCTGTAGACAGAGTCAGTAATGCAGTAAATTTAGCAATGCGTAATCAACAACGCTTGGGTATTAATAATGTACACGTTAAGCAAAGCGACTGGTTTAGCGCTTTACTAGACGAAAAATTTAATTTAATTGTAACTAACCCTCCTTATATTAAGCAAGATGATATACACCTTGTTCAGGGGGATGTTAGGTTTGAGCCTTTATCAGCATTAGTAGCAGACGATGCAGGAATGTCTGATATAAAACAAATAATTACACAATCGCGTGACTATTTGCTATCTAGTGGCTATCTTTTAATAGAACATGGTTTTGAGCAAGGCGAAGCTGTTCGTTATTTTTTTAAAAAAATGGCGTTTGTAAATATTAAAACAGTGAAAGACCTTGGTAACAATGACCGTGTAACACTTGCACAGTGGCCTTAGATAATAACAATTGCCTGCTCGTGCGTTAAATAATGCCATGAAGGAATTTTTATTATGATGGGTGATTTTTTATTTTCAGATGAGCCAGAAGAAATTGCTAGCGATATAGAACAAGGCACATGGAAAGTATTAATCGTTGATGACGAGCCTGAGGTTCATGCTGTTACAAAGCTAGCATTGAGCGATTTTGAGTTTCAGAATAAGCGTTTAGAGTTTATAAGCGCTTACTCTGGTGCAGAAGCAAAACAGTTAATTGATGAGCATACTGATGCAGCAATTGTACTGCTTGATGTTGTTATGGAAACTGACGATGCAGGCTTGCAAGTTGCTAAATATATTCGTGAAACGGCTCAAAATAATCATATCCGTATTATTTTAAGAACGGGTCAACCAGGACAAGCTCCTGAGCGTCAAGTTATTGTTAATTACGATATTAATGATTATAAATCTAAAACCGAATTGACCGCACAAAAGCTATTTACAGTTATTATGTCGAGCCTTCGTTCATATCGCGATATTATTGCTATTGAACAATCAAGAGAAGGGTTAGAGAAAATAATTAAGGCATCAAGAGATATTTTCTCAGCACATTCAATAGAGAGTTTTATTGAAGGCGTTATGCAGCAACTATCTTCGCTTTTAGGCATTGCTGACCAAGCAATGTACGCCACTACATTGGTCGCTCAAAACCCTGCAGAAAAAAATAATAAAAAACTAATTGTATGTTCAGGCACCGGAGACTTCGAAAAGAGTGAAGGTAAAGAATTAGAGCAAGTATTAAAACAAGAGCAGTTAAGCGCTTGTGAGCAAGCACTTAATAACAAATCTATCGTGTATAAAGATAATTATCTTTTTGCCTATTGCAGTAGTGAATATAATCATAATTCGATGTTGTTTATATCTGGTATCCCAAAAGATTTAACGGATACGCAGCGTCATTTAATTGAGATTTTTTCACAAAATGTACAACTAGCGTTTGAAAATGTGCAATTACAATCTGAAATTGAATCTACGCAGCAGGAGTTAGTTTACAGGTTAAGTGAAGCTGTAGAGCAGCGTTCTACCGAAACGGGTAATCATGTTAAGCGCGTTGCACATATTTGTCATATATTGGCACAAGGGTATGGTTTATCAAAACACGATGCAGATTTAATTCGATTAGCATCACCATTACACGATGTAGGTAAAGTGGGTATTCCTGACGCGGTTTTAAACAAACCAGCAAAGTTAGATGCTCAAGAGTGGGAAATAATGAAGACCCATACTGATAAAGGGTATACTATTTTAAAAGACTCACCGCATGAGATTGTTAGCACGGGTGCAATTATAGCTAAAGAACATCATGAAAAATGGGATGGTTCAGGTTATCCGCAAGGCTTAAAAGGAGAAGATATCAATGTTTTTGGACGAATAGTTGCATTAGCTGATGTATACGATGCACTTCGCCACAAACGCTGTTATAAAGAGCCTTGGACATTACAAAATGTAGTGGATGAAATTAATGAACAGAAAGGCTCTCATTTCGACCCTAAGCTTGTAGAAATATTTAACGATAAGCTTAATGAGTTAGAAGCGGTGCTTACCCGTTTTCCAGATTAATTTTTAAAAACAGAAGTATAGGGGCATATGGATTATTTAGCAGTAAAACACTCACACATGGCAATAGCTTTGTTAAGTGTTATTTTATTTTATGTTCGTGCATTTTCGCGAATGGGTAGTGGCAAAATAGCAAAAAATAAAGCGGTAATGATTGGCAGTCACAGTATAGATACTTTGTTATTAGTGTCTGCACTTACGCTTATATTTATGGCTAAAATAAACCCGTTTGAACAATATTGGCTATTAGAAAAAATAGTATTAGTAGTTATATATATTGGTATTGGAGCTAAAAGCGCCAGACAAACTAAAATGACAGCTAAAGTTGCTTACATTTTAGTTAATACCGCTGTTATTTTGGCTATAGGCTATTTAGCGACGTCTAAATCAGCTTTTTTATTGTAAGTAATATCTGATTATTTGAGTTTTATAATTCTTTTGTAAAGCTCAAATACGACTCCCTCTCAGAAAACATTCAAAAACACCTCTATATTGGTATATAGCTTTAAAGTTAGGTAAACTACGCTTTCGTTTTCTCAAAATGTTGCAGTATTGATGACCACCCTCGGGTTTGATGAACATGATGAATCTTATATTGATGATGCTTATGACGAATTTACGCCGCCGGTTATTTATCGTTGTATAAAAGCAGAGTCTAAATGGGACCCTCAAATAGACTTAACGACAAGTTTTGAAACTTTAACTGACTTTGAGCAGCAAATAGATTCGCTTTGTTTAAAAGCGAGTGATGAGCATGAGTGCCTTGATCAATTGTTAGATACTTTTTACAGTAATTGGTTATTTAGTGCATCTAGCCTAAAAGTACCTGAGCATAAACTAAATAGTTTAAGTTATACGTTAACTATGCGTAGCGGGTCTCCAACTACTTTAGCCATATTACTTTGTCACTTTTTACAACACGCTAAGCTAGATGCCAGTATGAGCCTAAACCAAGGTGAAATTGCTGTGCATGTGGCGATTAGTGATGAGGAAGGGTATGTAATTGAGCCAAGTACTGGTCAACAAAGCTGGTATATCATTCCTGAAAATGCTGATGAAGATGACGGTCAAGAACAAGAGCCATTAGAACTCATTTTTAATGATGAAGTGTATAAACTATTTTTAGCACAACAAAAGTGGTCTTTTATCAGCGAAAGCAAATTTGGTCATGCTTTGACCTGTGTGGAAATGCTTATGGAGTTAATTGGCGACGACCCGTACGAAAGACGCGACAGAGGTTACTTATTAAATCAACTTGATTGTCCTAAAATGGCACGTGATGATTTACAGTTTTTTGTTGATGAATGTCCGGATGATCCCGCTATTGAGATTATTCTGCATCAAATTGAAGAATTAGAAGATAATAATAAAACTCACCATTAAGGTACGTTTACTTTCAAGATTAATTTGAAATGTTGACGTGCCAAAATAATAGGAATAATTATGGTTGAAACCCAAAGTGCATTAATAACTAATGATGCCGTTGTGCTAGGTTTGCTTGCTGTTATTTTAGGATTTATTTTTAAAACCTCGAGCAGTGAACGACCGGCTTTAAAAACATTTTATAAATATGTACCTGCTTTATTGCTGTGTTACTTTTTGCCATCGTTATTGAATACATTTGGGATTGTTGATGGTAACAAATCTAATGTTTATTACGTTGCCTCACGTTATTTATTACCTGCCTGTTTAATACTTCTTACAATTAGTATTGATTTAAAAGCCATTATTAACTTGGGACCCAAAGCACTCATTATGTTTTTAGTAGGCACATTGGGTATTGTTATTGGTGGTCCGCTAGCTATTTTAGTTGTTAGCGCATTTGATCCAAGTATTGTTGGTGGTCATGGTCCTGATGCAGTTTGGCGTGGTATGACCACGGTTGCTGGTAGCTGGATTGGTGGTGGTGCTAACCAAGCATCAATGAAAGAAATGTTTGAAGTGGGTGGCGATATATTCTCTGTAATGATTACTGTTGATGTAATAGTCGCTAATATTTGGATGGCTGTTCTATTATTAATGGCAGCTAATCATAAAAAAATTGATGCAGCTACTGGTGCCGACACCAGCGCAATTGAAGATTTAAAAAAGCGTGTAGAAGCTTATCATGCAGAACATGCGCGAATTCCAACACTTAACGACTATATGATGCTACTTGCAATTGCATTTGGTATTACTGGTTTAGCACACTTTTGTGCTGACTTTTTAGGACCTTACTTTGGCAACACTTATGAGTGGGCAAAAGAATACAGCTTAAACAGTAAATTCTTCTGGCTGATTGTAATATCAACAACTATAGGTATAGGTTTATCGTTTACTAAAGTTAGGCAAATAGAGGCGTTTGGCGCTTCAAAAGTGGCTTCTAGCTTTTTATATATTTTAGTTGCATCGATTGGTTTACACATGAATGTAACCGCTATTTTTAATAACCCCGGGTTATTTTTAGTTGGTGCAATTTGGATGTTAGTTCATGCAAGTATAATGTTAGTAGTGGCGAAATTAATTAAAGCACCATTATTTTATATGGCTGTGGGCTCACAAGCTAATGTAGGTGGTGCTGCATCAGCTCCGGTAGTTGCATCAGCATTTCATCCATCGCTTGCGCCTGTAGGTGTATTACTTGCGGTATTGGGTTATGGCGTAGGTACTTATATGGCCTATATTTGTGGGTTAATGATGCAAGCAGTTGCACCATAAGGAATTAAAATGAAAGACCAAATTATTAAGATTAATGAGATTGAGCTGGCAAACAACAAACCATTTGTATTGTTTGGTGGTATTAATGTATTAGAATCTCGTGATTTAGCAATGCGTGTTGCAGAGCATTACGTAGAAGTAACAACTAAATTAAATATTCCTTATGTGTTTAAAGCGTCATTTGATAAAGCAAATCGCTCATCAATTAATTCTTACCGTGGACCAGGAATGGAAGAAGGTTTAAAAATATTTGAAGAGATTAAAAATACTTTTAATATTCCACTTATCACCGATGTACACGAACCATATCAAGCAGCGCCAGTTGCTGAAGTAGTTGATGTAATACAGTTACCTGCTTTTTTAGCACGTCAAACTGATTTAGTTGTAGCAATGGCTAAAACAGGTGCAATTATTAATGTAAAAAAACCACAGTTTTTAGCTCCACACGAAATGCGTCATATCATTACTAAATTTAATGAAGCGGGTAATAATAATATTGCTTTGTGTGAGCGTGGTTCAAGCTTTGGTTACAACAATCTTGTTGTCGATATGCTAGGTATGGATGACATGAAGGCAATGGCACCTGTTATTTTTGATGCAACACATGCATTACAACGCCCAGGTGGTCGTACTGATTCAGCAGATGGTCGACGTGCACAAGCAGCAGAGCTTGCTCGAAGTGGTATGGCATTAGGTATTGCAGGTTTATTCATTGAAGCGCACCCTAATCCAAACGAAGCCAAATGTGACGGTCCTTGCGCACTTGCACTTAGTAAATTAGAAGGTTATTTATCGCAAATGAAAGCGGTAGATGATTTAATTAAAAGCTTTGCACCTCTTGATACAAGTGCAAACGACTTATAATTAACTACCTATATACTTAGGTAGCAGTAAAAGAGCGACTAAGGTCGCTTTTTTTACGCCTTAAATATACTCTTTCTTAGCATAGGTATATAATTCACCGCATAAGAAAAACTAATTCTAAGCTTGGTTATCATGTCAAGACGAGTACCTCCATTAAACGCACTAAAGGCTTTTGAAGCTGCAGCGCGCCATTTAAGCTTTACAAAAGCTGCAGAAGAGCTTTATGTAACGCAAGCGGCTGTAAGTCATCAAATAAAAACACTTGAAGAACATTTAGGCTTGAAGCTGTTTTTACGAAAAAACCGCTCTTTATTGTTAACTGAAGAAGGGCAAGGCTACTTTCTCGATATTAAAGAGATTTTTACGCAGTTAATCGACGCGACAGAAAAGCTATTAGCGCGTGGTGCTAAGGGCTCGTTGACTGTAAGCCTAACGCCTAGTTTTGCGATTCAATGGCTTGTGCCACGCTTGAGTTTATTCAATGAGTTACATCCAGAGATTGATGTGCGAATAAAAGCACAAGATCAGGATGAAAACTCATTAACTGATGACGTAGATATCGCGATTTATTATGGACGTGGTCATTGGAGTGGTGTGCAAACCTATAAACTGCACACTGAATATTTAGTGCCATTGTGTAGCCCCATGCTTTTAAGTGGTCCCAAACCGCTTGATCAGCCAAGTGATTTAATTCATCACACTTTACTGCACGATACCACTCGTAAAAACTGGAAAACATGGATAAAAACAGCCGGTGTACGTAACGTACAAGTGAACCAAGGACCTATTTTTAGTCACTCATCCATGGTGTTGCAAGCTGCGGTTCATGGTCAAGGTGTGGCAATTGGTAATAGTGTTTTAGCTAAACCTGATATAGACGCAGGACGATTAGTTATTCCTTTTAATCACAGTTTAGAAAGTAAAAATGCATACTATTTAGTGCTTCGCGAATCGCAAACTGAGCTGGGTAAAATAGTGTCGTTTAAAGAATGGATGCTGAGTTTAGTAGAACAAGAGCAAGAGTATTAATATGATTGAATGGTTTAAAAGTAAAACGCAGCCAGCTATAGGTCAGTTTGTTTTTGCTCATGGCGCAGGGGCGGGTAGCGACTCCGATTTTATGCAAAACATGGCAACCCTTTTAAGCGAACAAGGTATTGATGTCGGCTTATTTGATTTTGAATACATGCAAATAGCTAAGCAAACTAATAAACGCAGACCACCAGAGCGGGCGCCAAAGTTGTTAAGTTATTATGAGCAAGTGCTTAGCCAGGCACAACCAAATTTACCGTTGTTTATTGGTGGTAAATCAATGGGAGGGCGCATGGCGTCAATACTTGCATGTTCAACAGAGCATCCTGTTTTAGGCGTATTGGCTTTTGGTTATCCGTTTCATCCTCCGGGTAAACCAGAAAAGCTACGCACAGATCACTTTGCTGATATAGCTTGTCCATTTTTAGTACTGCAAGGTGAGCGAGATACATTTGGTACTAGAGAAGAGCTAGCAACATTGCCTATGCCTAAACAACCTCAATACATATGGTTAACTGATGGTGACCACTCACTTAAGCCTCGTAAAAAAAGTGGTGTTACTGAACTACAAAATAGAGAGACTGCTGCACTTGGCGCAGTTGAGTTTATTCAAAAGTGTGTGGATTTAAATTTAGAGGGTAACCAATGATTAAATTATTTTTAATGACGGGCAGTATTTTTTGTATGCTTTCGGTCATGCTTGGGGCCTTTGCAGCCCATGGGTTAAAAAGTCGATTATCAGAGTATTCACTAGGCGTTTTTAAAACGGCAGCAGAGTATCAAATGATGCATGGACTTGCGCTTATTGCGGTCGCTGTTTTAATAAAATGGGGCATTAACCTCAGTTGGGCTGGTGGCTTTTTTATAGCAGGCACTGTCCTTTTTAGTGGTAGTTTATATTTGCTCGCGTTAACAGGTATGAAGTGGCTTGGTCCAATAACCCCGTTAGGTGGATTGTGCTTTATAATTGGTTGGATTGTTATTTTAGTGCAAGTTGCACGATTTAAGTTTTAAAGATTTTAAGGGTTAATATGTCTAGTGTTGTGATTTACTGTCGTAGTGGTTTTGAAAACGATGCCGCTGCTGAAATAACGTTTCACGCTGCGGAGCAAGGTTTTGCAGGCTATGTTAAAGCAAAACCAAATACGGGTTACGTTGTTTATGAGTGTTTTGAAGCGCATCACAGCGACGAAATAATCAAAAAAGTTGATTTTAAAGGTATGGTGTTTGCGCGCCAATGGTTTGCCGGTACATTATTAGAAAATATGCCAGTAGAAGACCGAGTTGGCGCAGTTGTAAATGCCGCAAAAGATTTTACATTGTGCTCAGAGCTACGCGTAGAAACCCCTGACACAAACGAAGGTAAAGAGCTTTTAACATTTTGCAAAAAAATCTCAACGCCACTTAAAAAAGCCCTCGAAAAACAAAATACAGTATTGCGAGAGCCAAAAGCAAATCGTCCAGTAATGCATGTTATGTTTTTAACAAATAACACCGCGTATGTGGGTTACTCATACAGCTTTAATAACTCTCCATTTTTTATGGGTATTTTACGCCTTCGTATGCCAAGTGACGCACCAAGTCGTTCAACGTTAAAACTTGATGAAGCGTTTAATGTGTTTATACCTGAGCAACAGCGCGAGTCACGTGTTGCAGCTGGTATGCGTAGTGTTGATTTAGGAGCCTGTCCAGGCGGCTGGACTTATCAACTTGTTCGCCGTGGTATGTTTGTAAGTGCGATTGATAATGGACCTATGAACGACGATTTAATGGAAACAGGGCAGGTTAAACATTTTAGAGCCGATGGCTTTAAATATCGCCCTGAAAAAAGAAATATTACATGGTTAGTGTGCGATATGGTGGAAAAACCAACCAAAGTGACTACGCTAATGATTGATTGGGCGGTAAATGCATATGCAAAAGAGTTTATATTTAACTTAAAACTCCCTATGAAAAAACGTTTTGATAGTGTTTATGAATGTCTTTCTATGATCAGAAAAGAGCTTGAGAAACAGGGGATTAATTATGAGTTGCAAGCTAAGCATTTATACCATGATCGTGAAGAAATAACCGTTCATTTAAACGTTACCAAAGTACCCCAAAACTTATATAGTTAATAAATAGAGGCTCAAAAGTGGTAAAAAATAATTTGCAAAAATGGTTTAGCTTAGTTTTTTTATCACTTTTATTAAGTGGTTGTGGTGGCGGAGGCGAAAGTGATTCAGTTGACTCTTCAAGCCCTTCCACAAACATTTCCCCTACAGTTACGCTTTTTGTTAGTAGTAGTGTAATCGTTGCTAATCAAATGTTTACTATTACCGCACAAGGCAGTGACAGTGATGGACAAATTGCGAGTTATGCATGGGAACAATTATCTGGACCAGGATTAACTTTTACCGTTAATGGAAATATTTTAACTGCGACTGCGCCAAGTGTAGAAAGCGATACTGAATTTAGCTTTTCAGTTACGGTTACCGATAATTCAGGATTAACGGCTGAACGTATTTTCTCTGGTACTATTACTACTCAAAATACGCCTCCTACCATTACAATTACAGGACCAAGTAGTGCTCTGTCAAATACACAAGTAAGCTTAGCGGCAAATGCACAAGACGCAGATGGTTCAATAAGTAGCATTGTGTGGATACAATCCGCAGGTATCAACGTTGAGTTTACGCAGGCTGATGGTATTTTACGTTTTACAGCCCCTAATGTTAGTAATAACTCGACACTTGGTTTTAGTGTAACGGCAACGGATAATGCAGGGCAGAGTGTTCAAGTAAGCACTACTATACTAATTACGCGTATAAACAGCGCGCCAACGGTAATCGTTACGGGTCCAGATAGCGCACAAAAAAATGAACAAATAACACTAGTCGCAAATGCTGAAGATGTTGATGGCACGGTTAATAGTATTAATTGGCTGCAAACAAATGGACCTGCTGTTGAATTTACTCAGACTGATACTAGTTTGAGCTTTATTACACCTGCCGTAGCACAAGACACCAACATAACTTTTTTAATAACCGTTACTGATAATAATAATGCTACAAATAGTGCTCAAAAAACAATTACAGTATTAGCTTCGAATAATCCACCAGTAGCAAACGATGTAACTATTGAAGTTGAATATAACCAGCCTTCACCATTCATTTTAGTTGTAAGCGACCCAGATAACGATAATGTGCAAATTATTTTTCCGCAAGATTTAAATGGCGCACAAATAAATATTGTTGACTCACAAGCTTTGAGCTTTAACTACACACCAATACAAAATAGCATTGCAGAACAAAGTTATACGCTTATAGCTTCGGATGGTGATGACACCACAGAATTTTTATTTGATGTAACTATAACCGATACTTCACCTGCGACTATTATTGCTGTGGTGCCTGTAAATACCAATGAACCTGTTTTACTTGATACACCTATAAGCATTACGTTTTCAGACATTATGAAAACAAATACGCTAGTGATAAATACAGAAACAGGTTCATGCCAAGGCAGTGTACAAGTATCAGCTGATGACTTTAACACTTGCTTAGCACTTGATATAACAAGTTTGGCTGGTACAACTGATGATACAAGTGATTATTTTCATACCGTTACTTTATCTGCGACTTTAACTGAAGATACTCAATATAAAGTGCGCGTAACTAATGAGCTTATTAACTTTGCTGGAACAGCTATAACGGCTCAACAAATAACAGAATTCATAACATCTAATCAAAACCTTAAAATCACAGAGCTATCTTCTGTCGAATTTAGCAATGACTCACCCTGGGTCGAGATTTACAATGGTACGGGGGCGAGCGTTAACTTAGAAAATTACACGTTAAAATCTAGTAGTATTAATGCTGCAAATAACGATGTTGCTCGTGAAAATATATTTAGTTTACCCAATAAAGAGTTAAAAAATGGGGCGTATATTATTTTACAAAGCCGATTTGGCGACAGTTTTTTAGCGAATGCTGCAGTTAATAATTCTAAATTAGTATTGATTGGTAATGTTAACGATGAAATTAAACCATATTGGTTTATAAATGGTTATGTTGAATTACTTAATAGCGATCAAACTCAAACAATTGATTTTGTAAGGTTCGGTAATTCTACACAAGATCCAATATCTACATCACAATGGCAAGGTGCGAGTGCAAGCTCAATGCAAAGTGAGCAAGGCGGAAGCTTAAAACGAGCATTAAATGCTGCAGATACAAATCAGGCAACTGATTGGACTTATTCAGTATTTAATACACCGGCAGGACCGAACGACATAACGTGTACGGCTGATGATGATCAAGATGGGATACCTGACTGTGCTGAGCAACAAGGAACTACATTTGGCGGTCTACCTTTGTATGAGTGGGGTGCACGAACATCGCAAAAAGACATATTTATTGAAGTAGATTACATGGATAGTAATGATGTTGGTATAACACCACATCGTACATCGCTTGAAAAAGTGATAAGTGTGTTTGCTGAAAAGGGGTACGTAGTGCATTTTGATGTGGGTAATTTATTTGATCAAAATGAAGGTACTTCTCCTCAAAATTATGATTTAGGCGGTGGTGGAACCGTACCATTCAACAGCTATACGCCATTTGAATATGATCACAGTAGCGCTAACTTATTTGCAATAAAAATGGAATATGCAGACGTTACTCGAAGACCCATTTTTCATTATTTATTAATGGCAAACAGTGGGAACGAAGACGGTACCATTAGCGGATCTGGTATAGCAGAAGTTAATGGCAATGACTTATTGATTACAATGGGCGGGTGGGGGTTATCGTTAGATACGCAAACAGCGACTAATGTTACTTATAATTACCAAGCATCGACAATATTTCATGAACTTGGACATAACTTAGGGCTTTATCATGGCGGGAATGAAGAGGTCAACTTTAAACCAAATCACTTAAGTTCAATGAATTATTTATATCAGTTAGCGGGTTTATCAACTATTGGTAATAGTGAAGGCGACCGTTATTATGAGCGCTTTTTTAAAGGTAATGCTAATTGCGACACTGCAGAAAATACCAATAGTCATTTAGGTCCAACCAATGATTTTATAATCGACTATTCTAACGGGGCATCAGTTGATTTAGATGAAAATATTTTACTTGAAATTAAAGGCTTGAATCGAAGTGGTTCATCACCTGTTGATTTTAATTGTAATGCAATAACGACGGAGAACCTTTCAAACTTTGATGCCAATCAAGATTCGCAAATATCGATACTTACCGACGTCGATGAATGGAGCATGCTCAACTTACAGTTTTACACTCAAAGTGCAGGAAGTCGTTTTGGTGAGCCGCAAACAACAAGTAATAAGTTACACAAAGTAGAAAGTTCGCAACCAATGAGTAATAAACCCATTAGTTACATAAAAGAGAATAAACCAAATGCAGCGATTATTGCCGAGCTAAAAGTAATAAAAGAGCAGTAGCACATGAGAGTTAAATTTTATGAGGTAATCATAATTTGCTGCATGGTAAGTTTACTTAATGCTTGTACTCAAAAGGTGACTAATAAATGGGAGCTAACAGATACACTTTATTATAATGGACAAGCGGTTACTTGGCCGACTAAAAATATATCGCAATGTGAAAATTGTATCATTAAAAACGACACGACTTATATGCCTGAAGGTGTTAGTCATTACAACACTATTTTAATTGATGGTAAGTGGCTTGCAGTGCAAGAACAAAGCCCGCTGAATGTGGTTCGTTTAAGGCTAGCAGATAAAACGCCTTATTGGTACGTCAAACAGTTAGATGAAAAGCGGTTAAAGCTATTTAACCGTGATCAGAGTTATACCGTAGAAATAGGACAGGTTGTAAATGTTACTTTTGAGCAGCAGCGTTTTTCTATTTTAATTAATAGTTTTGAATTACTCGATGATATTAAAGTAGCGCTTCCAAGGCGTGCAAAACTCGATTTTATAGCACTCAAAATTAATTAGATGATAACTATATTAAGTTAAAGTTTTATTCTCTGCTCATGCGTATTACTCATTAAATAAAGCGGCAACTTATTTTTACAGCTAACCAATACCAACGTACATAATATTTAATCAACTTGAGAGATTAAACCTGACGTTACCTGCGTTAAAAGTTCCGATATACGACTGTATAATACAGGAGTTAAAGCAATGCAGGAGTAATTGTCGAGAGCAACTAAATAACGAATTTTTTGTCTTGTTGTTGGCAAGGTTTTATTACCTCAAAATAGATCAATTAATTAAGCGAAGGGGTATAACTTTCGTTTGATTAACTACAAAAAAACCAGCGCAATTTGCGCTGGTTTTTTGTTACTTGGTTAACACTAAGCTTATATTATTAAGCCGCATCTTCCTTTTTAGTTACGCTGTTACGTGCGGCTTTACCTGCTAATAAATCAGCAGGGTCAAAGTCATCAACGTTAATAACATCTAAACGAGATTGTTCAACTGCAGCTAGTTTATCAGCTTCAGCCTGACTTAATATGCCTGCTTCAAGCCCCATTTGCGCTACTTTATCAAGCTGGAAGAATGGTAGTTTAAGACCTTTTTCTTTGCATACACGGTCAAATAATGGCTCAACAGCAAGTACGTCTTTAAGCGTTTGCTCTTGACGACCTACAAGGTTAAGCGGCTCATTTGTTAAGTATACATAGCTTGCTAAACGGTTACGCGTTTCGCTAGGTACTTGTAGTAGTTGCGCAAGTTTATGCTCAAGTTGGTCAGTTGGTTTACGAACCGGGCGACCAAACGGGAATAACAATACTTTTAACACGGCACGTAGTGGAGCCGAAGGCATGTTATTAATTAAATCAGCAAGTGCACGTTGGCAATGGTAAAGGTGATCTTGGCAACTCCATTTTACTAGAGCAAAATCTTCTTTTTTACGGCCTTCATCGTTGTAACGCTTAAGCGTTGCAGACACTAAGTATAAGTAACTAAGTAAGTCACCTAAACGTGCTGAAATACGTTCTTTACGTTTTAGTGAACCACCAAATACTGCCATGCTAATGTCTGACATAAGAGCAAGTGATGCACTAAAGCGTGACGCTATACGGTAAAACTCAGCGGTTTCGTCGTTGTACGGCACACTTGTAAAACGAGCGCCGGTAAGAGCAAGCCACTTAGTACGTACAAGGTTCGACATAGTAAAACCAATGTGACCCATTAGCGCTTTATCAAATACGTTAAGCGCTTCTTCACGGTCTTCAATTTCGCACGCACCTAGCTCGGTAAGTACAAATGGATGACAGCGAATAGCACCTTGACCATAAATAATCATATTACGGGTCAAGATGTTTGCACCTTCAACGGTAATGGCAATAGGTGCACCTTGATAGCCACGACCTAAATAGTTATTTGGCCCAAGCATGATGCCCTTACCGCCAAGTACATCCATTGCATGAATAGTTGCATCACGCATTTGCTCTGTCAGGTGGTATTTAATAATGGCAGAAACAACAGATGGCTTTTCGCCTAAATCAACCGCACCCGTAGACATGCTAACCGCAGCATCAGAGCTGTAAGCGTAACCAGCTAATTTAGCTAGTGACTCTTCAACACCTTCCATTTTACCTATAGGTAAACGGAACTGACGACGAATGCGGCTATAAGCACCTGTCGCAATAGCAATCATTTTAATGCCACCGGCAGAGTTTGACGGCAATGTAATTGCACGACCAACCGATAAACATTCAACCAACATGCGCCAGCCTTGACCAGCCATATCTGGACCACCAATAATAT
Organism: Pseudoalteromonas sp. TB64; assembly: GCF_000498095.1. GTDB lineage: Bacteria > Pseudomonadota > Gammaproteobacteria > Enterobacterales > Alteromonadaceae > Pseudoalteromonas. The sequence goes on along the minus strand of NZ_AUTQ01000069.1, from coordinate 3,724 downwards.
AATCAAGTGGTACGAAAATGTCTTTACCGCGAGTAGGACCATTTTGAAATGGTACGTTAAGCGGGAAATGTCGACGACCAATTTCAACTCCAGGAGTATCCGTTGGAATAAGTGCACAGGTGATGCCTGGCTCTTTATTGTCGCCAATTAGGCCGTCTGGATCTTGTAATTTAAATGCAAGTCCAAGCACGGTAGCCACTGGGGCAAGTGTAATGTAACGCTTATTCCACGTTAAACTAACACCCACAACCTCTTCACCATTCCATTGCCCTTTACATACCACACCGTAGTCTGGAATTGAGCTTGCATCAGAACCCGCTTCTGGCGAAGTTAACGCAAAACATGGAATTTCTTGACCGCTCGCTAGGCGCGGTAAGTAATGATCTTTTTGCTCTTTTGTACCATAGTGTTGTAATAATTCACCTGGGCCTAAAGAGTTCGGTACACCAACAATTGACGAAAGTAATGTTGATTTACTTGTTAGTTTTTGAAGTACACAAGACTGTGCAAATGCAGAAAACTCTAAACCGCCGTATTCTTTTTTGATGATCATGGCAAAGAATTTATTATCTTTTAGATATTGCCATACATCTTGAGGAAGGTCGGTTAGTTCGTGCGTTGCTTCCCAATCGTCCAACATGCTACATACTACTTCAACAGGGCCATCAACAAAGGCTTGCTCTTCAATAGTAAGTTTAGGAACTGGGTATTGGTGAAGTTTTTTCCAATCTGGGTTACCGCAAAATAAGTCAGCTTCCCACCACGTCGTACCGGCATCAATAGCTGATTTTTCAGTATCAGACATGCTTGGCGTTACTTTTTTAAACGTAGCAAAAATAGGCTTGATGATATATTGCTGACGAAGGCCAGTAACAGAAAGAGGAACCGCGATGATCAAAAAGATCAACCAGCTAATTAAACCAAAAGCACCTGCAAAGGTACCAATTAATAAAGTTATAGCCGAAACACCAAGTGCTGTGTTCCAACTTGCTCTGTGGTAAACCGCAGTGCAAAGCAACGCGATTAGAACCAGTGTAAATATGAGTGTCATTTTTATTCCTTAATAGAGGTCAGACCACCTCACTTAGAGTAGCGCTAGTAACAGTAATTTTCAAGTACATAACGATGTTAAATTGTAGTAGAAAGTAACTTAAATACGATATTTAATTACCCGGCAGAGGAACGCACAATAACTATCGTATAGTCAAAGCATTAACCGTAAGTAGTGTTAACGTAAAAATAAATAAATCTAATAGCAAAATGACACTTTTTAAGTAAGTATAGCCGTTATAGCGGGTTGCAAATTAGTGTACGCTTAATACACAAATATAACGCTATTTATTTTAATGTATGGTTTTTAAGGGTTATTTTATTAATGTGTGAATTACTTGGCATGTCAGCCAATGTGCCTACCGATATTTGTTTTAGTTTTTCAGGCCTTTTAGAGCGTGGCGGAAACACGGGACCACATAAAGATGGTTGGGGTATTACATTTTACGAAGGTAAAGGCTGTAGAACCTTTAAAGATCCTGAGCCGAGTTATCAATCTGAAATAGCAAAGCTCGTTAAAGCATACCCCATTAAAAGTGTCTCGGTTATTAGCCATATTCGCCAAGGTAACCGCGGGAGAGTATGCCTTGAAAATACTCATCCTTTTACGCGAGAGTTATGGGGGCGCGAGCTTACTTACGCTCATAACGGGCAGCTATCTAATTATCATGATTTAAAACCGCAGTACTATCGCCCAGTTGGTAACACAGATAGTGAACTCGCCTTTTGTTGGTTACTTGATAAAATTCGCGAAAAATACCCTAAACGCCCAAGTAATATAGCGTCGGTTTTTAGATACGCCGCTAAACTTTCGCATACCCTTCGTGAAAAAGGCGTATTTAATATGCTGCTAACCGATGGGGTATTTGTATTAGCGTATTGCACTAATAACCTACATTACATAACTCGCCGCGCACCATTTGGTAAAGCAACGCTTATTGATGCGGATATGGTGGTCGATTTTCAAAAAGAAACCACACCAAACGATGTAGTGACGGTAATAACAACAAGACCTTTGACGAATGATGAGCGTTGGCAAAAAATGGAGCCGGGGGAGTTTGCATTGTTTAAAATGGGTGAGCTGATTTAGCCCACCTATTTTAAATATTAGGACCTGTTTATCTTTCGAGGTTAAATTTGCAGCAGGCTGTTTGGTATTTAGGCAAGGCAGAGCCTATGTAGTGTGGTTATTCCCCATAAATAGGCGATAACGTAGCATAAATGCCAAACATGCGCTGTCCGAAGGGTTCTGCCTAGGGGCTATTTACTCTTTGTTGCTCGGTTTTTACTTAGCCCACTAGGTTACAAACCTCGCGCCGCGATTAAATAGCCCCTAGGTTGAACAAATTTTAATCCTGAAAGGTCAACAGGTCCTAGCTTAACTTTGGTTTAATTAAACTTAGTTAGCTTCTTGAGGTTGTTGTGCTGTAGCTGGCGCAACGGCTGTTGGTGATGTAACTGTAAATGAGTTCATTTGAACTTCAAATTGCTCCATACCTTTTTCGCCTTTCCACATACGTACTAGCATGTAATCCATTTCTGGTGCAAACCACGCAATTGCTTGGCGTTTATCATTATCATATAAACGCTTAACTTTAACTGCTTCTACATTACCGATAGGTAAAGAAATCATCTCTTTTTCAACTACTTCAAAGTTGTAGTCTCGGCGATTACCTTTTTTATCAACAAGTGGGAATGAAAAGCTCGTTTCACCTTTTTTCAGCCCTTCGCGTACCTGTACTTGGTATGAAATAGCATCCTGAAATTCGTCAGTCCATTCACACTTAAGTGGGTATTCACTATTACTACTTGTTACTACTTTATTCTCGGTATCAAAATCAATTTGATAGTCTTTGTCTGGGCCTGTACCGGTGCGGACCATTGAATAATGATGCGGAGTAACTTTGCCATCTATAAAAGTAAACTTTGATGTTTCTTCACGAGAATCAGAGAAAATCATCCATTCAATATTACTGTGGTATGTTAGTTGATATGTATCGTCGCTCATTTTTTTGAGCTCACGAATAGCCTCACCATGATTTTTACCTTTGCGTAAAATATCGTAGCTTGCTTGATACTGCGTTAATTCGCCTGCAATAAGGCTCGTAGGAAGTAAAGCGCCTGCACATAATAGCAAGGCACTTATTTTTTTATTGTGGGTAGTGCGCGCCGTGTGCAGGAAGTTGTTTTTTGTCAAGAACTGCATAATCTGCTTCCATAGTAAGTCTCTGTTCACTGAACCATTTGACCACCAAAGGATAAATTACATGCTCTTGTTCATGCACGCGTTTTGCTAGTGTTTCTGCTGTATCGTCCTTGAGTACAGGTATTTGCGCCTGAAGAATAACGGGACCGCCGTCTAGCTCTTCAGTAACGAAATGTACACTTACGCCATGAATGTCATCTTTTGCATCAATTGCTCTTTGGTGGGTATTCAGCCCCTGGTACTTAGGCAACAAAGATGGATGAATGTTCAACATTTTTCCAATATATTTTTGCACTAAGCTAGGAGTAAGAATACGCATAAACCCAGCTAATACAACTAGATTTGGCATAAAAGAGTCGATAACGTTCATTAATTGCGCATCGTACGCTTCGCGCGAGTCAAAATCTTTATGACTCAGCACTTTTGTAGCAATACCTGCTTGTTTTGCACGCTCGAGGCCATAAGCGT
>NZ_AUTQ01000068.1 GCF_000498095.1 Pseudoalteromonas sp. TB64 | reverse complement strand
TGGCTCGTACAACCCAAAGCCCGATTGATTCAAGCTTGCCGATGGTAATAAGCCCATTGAGCCTGTGATCATGGCGCACTCATCTGACAAAATATCGCCAAATAAGTTATCGCAAAGTAATACATCAAATTGGCTAGGCTGCTTAACTAACTGCATAGCGGCGTTATCTACGTATATATAATCTAGGCTTACTTCTGGGTAGTCTTTGCTTACTTCGGTTACTACTTCGCGCCATAGTACGCTTGATGCAAGTACGTTTGCTTTATCAACAGAGGTAACATGGTTACTACGTAGTTTTGCCGCTTCAAAAGCAAAGCGTGCAATACGTTCAATTTCTTTTCGTGAGTATGTTTGCGTATCAAATGCAAACTCTTCTGCGCCTTCACCACTGCGACCTTTTTCACCAAAATAAATGCCACCAGTTAGTTCGCGCACGCACAAAATATCAAAACCTTTTTCACTAATATCAGCGCGAAGTGGCGACGCTGCACTTAATGCAGGTAATAACTGTGCAGGGCGTAAATTACAAAACAAACCAAAGTGCTTACGAAGCGGCAATAACGATGCGCGCTCAGGCTGCTCGTTTGGTGGTAAGTTTTCCCATTTAGGACCGCCTACCGAACCAAATAAAATAGCGTCTGAGTTTTCACACGCAGTAAGCGTGCTCTCTGGTAATGCTTTACCAAATTCGTCAATGGCTGCACCGCCAATTGCATAATGCTCGCGGTTTAGGGTAAAACCAAACTTATTGCTCACAGCATCAAGTACTTGCTCTGCTGCTGCCATTACTTCTGGACCAATACCGTCGCCAGCTAATACTGCAACGCTGTAGTTTGTTTTACTCATCCTGCTTTCCTTTGTTGTTTTAAATCAGACACTTTTTGTGCACGATAAATTAAGTTATAAACACGGATCATGGCGCGTACCGACGCTTCAACCACATCCGCTGCAATGCCCGCACCGTGGTAAGGTCGACCATCGTATTTAGCTATAATATTTACTTGGCCTAATGAGCTTGCACCTTGACCTGTCGCTTCTAAGTTATATTCAATCATTTCAACGCTCATACCGGTTAAGCGCTCAATAGCTGCAAACGAGGCTTCTACTGGACCATTACCTGTCGCGGCCTCTTGTTTAGCTTCGCCATCAATTCGCATTCCAATCGTAGAACTTGCTACCGATTGTGAGTTAGAGGCTGAGTTAACAAATTCTAATTGGTATTTTTCGTCTTTGTCGTTAATTTGATTAAAGTAAATCATCGCCTCAAGGTCGTAATCGTATACTGTGCCTTTTTGGTCAGCCAATTCGATAAAGCTTTTATATAAGCCATCCATATCGTAATCAGATTTTTGATAGCCTAACTCTTCTAAGCGATGCTCAATAACATGACGACCCGAACGCGAAGTCATATTTAATTGGTTGCTTGGCACACCAACGCTTTCTGGCGACATAATCTCATAAGTATTTTGCGCTTTTAATACACCGTCTTGGTGAATGCCAGAACTATGTGCAAAGGCGTTTTCGCCAACAATTGCTTTATTTGGCTGTACTGGCATATTACAAATTTTAGCCACTTGGCGAGATGCGCGGTAAATTTCTTCACTTTTAATATCGGTATATACTTTTAAGTGGTCGTGGCGCATTTTCATGATCATCGCCACTTCTTCAAGCGAGCAGTTACCAGCACGCTCACCAATGCCATTAATAGTACACTCAATTTGACGTGCTCCGGCTTGCACTGCAGCTACTGAGTTTGCTACTGCTAGGCCTAAATCGTTATGGCAATGCACACTTAAGCGCGCTTTATCAATATTTGGCACGTTATTCATTAAATGGCGGATCATAGCGGCGTATTCGTCTGGCGTTACAAAACCAACGGTGTCTGGCAAGTTAATAGTTGAAGCTCCGGCATTAATTGCCTGCTCAACAATTTTACATAAATCCCAATGCGGCGTACGACCGGCATCTTCACACGAAAATTCAACATCATCAGTATAGTTACGTGCCAATTTAATTGATTTAACAGCCATTGCCGTTGCATCGTCTAAGCTCATACGTAATTTATGTTCAAGGTGCAAAGGGCTTGTAGCAATAAAAGTATGAATACGGCTTTGCTGAGCTGTGCGAAGTGCTTCGCCACAGGCTTCAATGTCTTTAGCAACTGAGCGTGCCAAACCACAAATAATCGGGCCTTTTACTTCGGTTGCAATACGTTGCACCGAGCGAAAATCAGCAGGGCTCGAAACCGGAAAACCCACTTCCATCACATCCACATTCAAGCGGCTAATTGTATGTGCTAATTGAATTTTATCATCTTCAGTAAGGCTTGCTTTAAGCGCCTGTTCGCCATCACGTAAGGTGGTATCAAAAATCCATACTTTATCTTGCTCTTGCATAACTGCCCCTCATTCCTATGTTACCCAAATTTCAATTAATCCCAGCCGCGAGATAAAAAAAACCCCGCAATTGCGGGGTTTTTAGTGTTCAACTCGATGCAAACACACTAATCCCCGCTTACTTGCCATAGCAGTAAGAGGTTAAGTTTTAGTGTAATTAAACGAATAATATGCATCTTGTTTTCTTGTGTGTGTGTTCAGCGAAACCCATTTTTAACATTACAAAGCGCTGGGCGCAAGCATAAAAATTCCAATAAATAGATTTAAAAGCGATTCAAAAAGGTTTTATTATGCAAAATAGAAGTGGTTTATAGATTTTTTTTACAGCATACATCAATGAAATGTTTAAATTAATAAGCACTGTAAAGCACAGTGCTTATATTAGCTTTTTGCTATTATTTTAAACTATATCTCTTTAGTGCTTTCTCTTACGTAATGCGACGCACCACGCGTAATGTAACGCAGTTGCCAAATAACACGTTCAACAAGTTCATCGCGCTGCTGCCCTTCTATATCAAGCGCTTCGGCGCCAGCATTAAATACGAGCGTCACCATGGCCTCTGACTGAATATATGCATGCATAGCGTTGCACTTAGTTTCACTCTCTAAATAATGGGCAAGCTCTAAAATAAAATGTTTAATTTCTCGAGCTACAGCAGCCCTAAATGCTTTAGAGGTACCAGAGCGTTCTCGCAATAACAATCTAAATTGGTTGCTTGAATTATCAATAAACTCCATAAAAGTAACCACTGAGGTATTTATAACACTGCCGCCATCGTTTGCTATGCGCCTGCGCGCTTGACGCATAAGTTGACGAAGGGTTAAACCCGCTTCATCTACCATGGTTAAACCAAGCTCATTCATGTCTTTAAAATGACGATAAAATGAAGTTGGAGCAATACCTGCTTCTCGCGCCACTTCCCGTAGGCTTAAATTCGAAAAACTATGATCTGCGCTTAGCTGATTAAATGCCGCTTGAATTAACGCCTGTCGTGTTTTTTGTTTCTGTTGCGCTCTAACACCCGACATCAACAGCTCCCTGAATAATTTTATGTGAATATTTAGTGATTTTAACTCAATTCCCCAGTCTAATACTTGACGACGAGAGTTTGAAATACTATTTTAGCTTACAGTTGTACGCTGAGATTGAGACTTATGAATAAACCACCGATTATTTGGACAAACGTCCTATTTTTTAGCCTTACCTTTTTGGCGGCTATTACACTTGTTCCTTGGTATGGCATTAGCTACGGATTTACCAGCGCACATTGGATTGCTTTTGTAGGCTGCATGTTTTATGCGGGCCTATCTATTACTGCTGGTTACCATCGACTATGGGCACACAAAACTTATAATGCACACCCAGCAGTTGAATTTATTTTTGCGCTTGGCGGTGCTTTTGCACTGCAAAACAGTGCGCTGCATTGGAGTAGCGATCACCGTATACACCATGGCCAAGTTGACGACCCAATAAAAGACCCTTACGCCNCAGCCATATTGGCTGGATGTTACGTGACTACCAAGGCGATAGCTATAACGACTATACTAATTGTCGTGATTTACAACGAAATAAAATCGTTATGTGGCAACACAAGCACTACTTAAAGCTTGCTATTGCTATGAACGTAGGCTTGCCGCTTGCACTTGGTTTATTAGTTGGTGATGTGTGGGGTATGTTAATTCTTGCAGGTTTACTACGTTTAGTACTGAGCCAACATTTTACCTTTTTTATTAATTCGGTTGCACATATTTGGGGTTCTCGCCCATACACCGAAAAAAATACGGCACGCGATAACGGCTTTTTAGCGTTATTTACGTACGGCGAGGGTTATCATAACTTTCACCATATTTTTGCAAGTGACTACCGTAACGGCATTAAATGGTTTCATTACGACCCAACTAAATGGATGATCCGCTCTTTAGCTGCTGTTGGTTTAGCCAATAAATTAAAGCGCACACCTGTTGAACGTATCGAAAAAGCAAAGGCCGAAACGCTAATGAGTAGGACGCAAACGCGTCTTGCAAAATTGCCTTTAGCCCAAGATAAGCTTACATTATTACAACAAGAGTACGATTTACTGCTGAAAAAACTGCAAAATTACTGTTCATTACAAAAACAAGTGTTAGAAGTTAAAAAAAATAACATGGCAAAGCAGTGCGAACAGTCAGCATTAATGACACAATATCACGAGCTGGAAGCCGCTTGGGAAAATCAAAAGCAAGCATGGCTAGCACTTAATGCGAGGTTATTAAAAGCCTCTTTTAATTAATTTAGGAGTGGCAGTGGCCAAACAACCAGAACAAAAAAAAGTACCCGTGACATACCAATATGACGCAATAATTATTGGCACGGGTCCTGGCGGTGAAGGTACCGCCATGAACCTTTCGAAAAATGACAAAAAAG
>NZ_AUTQ01000067.1 GCF_000498095.1 Pseudoalteromonas sp. TB64 | reverse complement strand
TAGGGCGTGTTGATCTTTGCGGTATAAAAAACAAACAGCATGAGGATAAGGTATAATTGAATTCGCTAAAAAACGTTACACCGAACCCTCATGCCAAGATTAATGTTAACAGACGCGACATGGAATGTCTTATCAAAAGTAATGCACTTAAGTGGTCGAATTTATAATAAGCCTGAGCATAGAAAAACGCTCGAAGGCATACTCTATAAGATGCGTACCGGTATTCCTTGGCGAGATTTACCGTCTTATTTCGGCTCGTGGAGTGCTATCTATAGACGATTTAATTTATGGTCCAAAAAAGATATTTTGAATGAATTATTTCGTGTGTTATCCCACTATGCTGATATGGATTGGATCTTTATTGATGGCAGTATTGTCAGGGCTCACCAGCATAGTTGCGGTGCAAGAACCGCTGGCAATGAATCAATCGGTAAGAGTCGAGGTGGCAATTCGACTAAAATTCATCTTGCAGTAGATAGCGGAGGATTGCCTGTTTATTATGAATTATCCTGTGGAAATACGCATGATATCGTCCATGCAGAGTCACTTGTAGACAATTGCCCAACGAGTAATGTGGTTGTCGCAGATAAAGGCTACGATAGTGAAAAACTAAGAGAGTTTATTCGTGATAATAGCGCTACACCCGTTATTCCACGCAAGGATAACAGTTTAGTGGGTAATGAAGATATTGACTGGTGCATGTACAAATATAGGCACTTAGTTGAGAATGCCTTTGGTCGGATCAAACAATATAGAGGGATAGCTACAAGGTATGAAAAGCTTGAACGGAATTATCATTCCATGCTCGCTTTAGCATTTACTATGATGTGGCTACCAATGTGGGCTGATTAATATATATACTACAAAGATCAACAGCCCCTAGAGTAATACTGCTTTTATTTATATTTATGAGGGTAAAATGAACTATAAAATACTATCTGGAATTGCTGTAATAGGCATCACTATTATCAGTCTTAATTATTTTAGTGAAAGTAATAAATTAGAAAATAGACCTACGCAACTGCCCTCCAATGAAGCCGCAGTAAATCTACCTGAATCTAGCCCTATTCGACCTGCGCTTTCTCACGAAAAGGAAGAGTTAAAAAAAGTGGATTTACAAGCTATTGAAGACGTAGCACTAAATAATAGGGAAAGTTCAGATGAATTAGTAATTGCCGCTGACTCCTTCTCTGAGCAATTTGTTGTTAAAGATAAAACGACAGATAAAGAAGTTTTGTCTAGATCGTCAGTAGATAATTTTTTTATAGACGATATTTCTAAGGCATTAACATATATGGAAAAAGTTGATTACTCAGAAGATAGCCAGCTTAGAAAAGATACTTTAGAGCAATTTATAATTGATGAATTAAAAGATGTGCAGATTTTTGATCAAAAGTCCGATTGTGCAGGCAAGGTATGCATAATCGAGATGACTTACTCAAGTAATAGCGATAATGAATCTATAAATAAGTTATCTAATTTTGCTAAAAATTATGCTTTTGAAAGTTTTAAAACTAATGAGAATGGCGATAATGTTCTAAAAGCAATTTACATAGCTACGGATGATCCTAGTCAGTTAAGCTTCGAGATCAATTGATTGCTATTTAGCCCATCTCTTTATTTAAAATATTTAAGATGGGCATAATTAGTAGTTGAGCTCTGTTATTTACCAATACAAAACGAGCTAAATATTTTGCCAAGTAAGTCGTCTGAGGTAAATTCACCGGTTATTTCATTTAAAAATTGCTGCGTTAAACGAAGTTCTTCAGCCAATATTTCACCAGCAATGTGCATTTCTAATTGTGTTTTACCTGTTTCTAAATGATACGCAGCACTCTCTAGTGCATCTAAATGACGACGGCGCGCCATAAAGCCACCTTCTGTTGCGCCTTGAAAGCCTATACAGGCTTTTAAATGCTCGCGTACAAGTTCAATACCGTCAGCATTTTTAGCACTTAAGCTGATAACCGGGTATTGTTGCTCCTGCTCCATGCCCACTATATCACCCGATAAATCGGCTTTATTTCTGATGACAGTAACGCCCATACCTTCTGGTAATTTTGCCATAAATTCAGGCCAAATTTTGTGAGGGTCAGTGTCTATTGTATCGGTGCCATCAAGCATAAATAAAACGCGATCTGCTTGGTTTATTTCATCCCATGCACGCTCAATACCTATTTGCTCAACTCTGTCTGGGCTTTCACGAAGACCTGCTGTATCTATAATATGCAGTGGCATACCATCTATATGTATATGTTCTCGTAGTACGTCGCGAGTAGTACCTGCTATTTCTGTTACAATAGCGGCTTCACGCCCAGCTAGAGCGTTAAGTAGGCTTGATTTACCCGCATTAGGGCGACCTGCAATAACAACACGCATACCTTCGCGCATGATGCTGCCTTGCTTGGCTTGATTGGTTACGGTATTAAGCTGAGTAATAATGGCGTCTAAGTCGCCTGACACTTTACCATCTGATAAAAAATCAATTTCTTCATCCGGAAAATCAATGGCTGCTTCTACGTACATACGTAAATGAATTACTTTTTCTACGAGTGTTTCTATGTGCTTAGAAAATTCACCTTGTAAAGACTGTAGGGCGCTTTTAGCGGCTTGCTCGCTGGTAGCATTAATTAAGTCGGCGATGGCTTCTGCTTGTGTTAAATCAAGCTTGTCGTTCATAAATGCGCGCTCAGAAAACTCACCTGGTTTTGCTAAACGAACGCCCTCGATTTTACTAATTTCTTTAAGTAGCATATCAAGTACTACAGGACCACCATGACCTTGTAGCTCAAGTACATCTTCGCCTGTAAATGAGTTAGGCCCGGCAAAGTAAATTGCAATACCTTGGTCAACTTGCTCGCCAGCTAGGCTTTTAAATGGCACGTAATCGGCGTAGCGAACTTTAGGAATTTTACCGACTACTTTTTCGGCGACACTTTTAGCAAGGCTGCCTGAAACGCGAATAATACCAACACCACCACGTCCGGGGGCAGTTGCTTGTGCTGCAATTGTATCTTGATTTATCATGCTATTAATTTGCCAACGATAAGTAACTTTATGGCGGTATTGTAACCTATGGATTTATTTGTAGCGAATAGCTGTGGTGAAAAACAAGCAATAAAAAAGGCGACCGAAGTCGCCTTTATATAAGTAGGAGCTTAGTTAGCCTCTTACTTTAATTCCTTTCTTTTCCATGCCACGGTAGATGATTAACATCTGGACAATAGAAATAAGGTTAGACACTAACCAGTAAAGAACTAAACCAGATGGGAACCATAAGAAGAATACAGAGAAGATAACCGGCATAAAGGTCATCATTTTTTGCTGCATTGGATCAGTAACCGTCATAGGTTGTAGTTTTTGAGTCACAAACATACTCGCACCAAATAAGATTGGTAATACGTAGTACGGGTCTTGTGCAGAAAGGTCATTTAACCAAAAAATAAATTCAGCATGGCGAAGTTCTGTCGATTCTAAGAATACATAGAACAAGGCTAAGAAAATTGGCATTTGTAGCAAAATAGGGAAGCAACCACCCATAGGGTTAACTTTTTCTTTTTTGTACATTTCCATAGTTGCTTGGCCGAACTTTTGACGGTCATCACCAAACTTTTCTTTAAGGGCTGCCATTTTAGGCTGTAGGGCACGCATTTTTGCCATTGAAGTGTATTGCGCTTTAGTAAGTGGATACATTAACGATTTTACGATAATAGTGATGGCAATAATTGCTACACCCCAGTTACCTAAAATGCTGTGTAGCCATTTTAGCAATACAAATAAAGGTTGCGAAATAAACCATAACCAACCGTAATCTACAGTTAAGTCTAGGTCTGGATGAATAGCTTCAAGAATATCAGACTCTTTTGGACCCATATAGTAAATAGCAGTTAGTGTTTGCTCACTACCAGCTTGAATATTTACAGCGGGATCTTTAGCACCAATAATAGCGGCATTACTTTTTGTAATTAAGCTATAAAGTGTATTTGATTGATCCTGCATTGGAACCCAAGCACTTACAAAGTAATGTTGTATAAATGCAACATAACCACCTTGAGTACTCTTGTTTAAGTTTTTATCAGCCATATCAGAAAAACTATACTTTTCGTATGGTTCTTCGTCAGTACCGTATGCAGCGCCTAAATAGTTTTGATCAACCATGCTGCCTTTTTCTTGTACAGTACGCTTAATTTGCGTGTATAGCTGTACTTGAAGTGGTGCGCTGGTGGTGTTGTTAACTTTGTATTCTAAGCCAACATCATATTGACCTTTTTTGAATACATATGTTTTTGTAAAGTTAACACCGTTGCTATCAGTAAACTGAAGCGGAACGCGAAGCTCATCACCTGTTAAAGTATATGACTTTTGTTCTGTTTTGTAAGTAGGGCGACCGTTAGCTGATGCATCAGGGCCATTTAAACCAATTAAGCCACTTTGTGAAAAGTATTGCTTACTACCATCAATCTCACCAAGAAGCATATAAGGTGTATCACTACCTTTAGTATCTTCGTATTGAAGTAAGTCTGTTTCAACAATGTCACCGCCTTTGGTGTCAATTTTAACTTTAAAAACGTCAGTTGTAATTTCTATAACTGAACGCTTAGCTAAAGTTGCTGAAGCGGGTAAATCAGAATCTGACGATGAAGGAATATAATCATCCGACTCTGGTGAATTTGCTTGTAGTGTTTGTGTTGTGGCACTTGGATCGACTTTAGGCTTGTTGTAATCATTATCCCATTCTTGGAATAATAAAAACGACACTAGCATTAGGCCAATTAATAAAAACGTGCGTTGCGATTCCATAACAGCTCTTATTTCTCGTGTTGGTGGTTAATATGGGTTAATTTTTCAGGGACGGGGTCATTTCCACCTGAATGTAAAGGATGGCATTTTAATATGCGTTTTAAAGCTAACCAACTACCTTTTATAAATCCATGCAAATTAATTGCTTGAATTGCATAATGTGAGCAGCTTGGATTAAAACGACAATGCGGACCTAACAGCGGGCTAATCCACTTTTGATAACCGCGGATAAATAACACTAAACAAAACCTCGGTAAAGCAACAAGTGGTTTAAGTAACCTCATGATGTTTATGCCCCTACTTAAGTTTAGTGAGATAGATATCATGTATTTAAAGACTCAATTAGAAATTTTAAATGCATGATTAAAAGGTGAGCTAAAGATACATTAATTAACCCTGCAATTCTATTGCTATTGGGTTTGTTTATTGGATTTAGCTGATTTGTTTGGGCGTTTCTTAAAAGGTGGCGGTTTAGGAGCGCCTGGCTTACAGCGTTCGTTAATTTTTCGCCATAACTTAGTAAGTTGCTTGGTTAATTCTTCATTAGACTGATCATCGATACCATTTTTTACCATAAGCACAATATCGATATTATCTATATTGTGTTGATTTAAACGAAAACTTTCGCGAGCAAGACGTTTAATACGGTTTCGTTGGCATGCCTTTTTTACACGTTTTTTAGCAACAGTAAGACCTAACCTAGGTTTATCTTGGTCATTTGGTTTAGCTAATAGAGTAAAGAAAGGAGTTGCAGCCCGAGCGGGTTCATTAAATATACGAGAGTAATGCGAGGGAGTTAACAGACGTAACTCCCTGCCAAAGCTAAAGTCTTCCACTTATATATTAAGCAGAAAGAACTTTGCGGCCTTTAGCGCGGCGACGTGCTAATACTTTACGGCCATTTACAGTTGCCATGCGAGCACGGAAGCCGTGTGCACGTTTGCGTTTTAAAACGCTAGGTTGAAAAGTTCTTTTCATAACAATCTCATCCGATCGGTTAAAGTTAAAACATCCTACGCAGGTCGCGATCCTGGCATAGGTGCCATTGCGAGCGCGAGATATTATAGATGAAACACATTAAAGTCAATCATAATTACACTACACACTTAGTGTTTATTATATAGTTAATGTAGATCATAAAGGATGATCCTCTAGGATCATCATTAATAAAGAGTTTTCCACAGCCCTTGTATAAAAAGTGAATAAAAGCAGGGGAAAAGTAAAATGGATCGTAAATTTGGTTCGCGATCTTAGTCTGTTTTTGTTATGATCTGTCATCAAGCTTTTAAATAAAAGCTGTTTTAAATCAGTCTGTTAATATATTTATACATCGATATCAACAATTTAATAAAAATCAATCTTTTACTTGTGGATAAAGTATCTTCATAATACTCGGCCTTGGGTCGCTTATTAGACCATTTTAACGCAATAAATGGATGATTTTTAATCATTAATGATGTGCGGGAATAAAAATTATATCTCTGGGAGTTTAACTGTGTATCTGTCGGTTTGGCAAAGTTGTTTATATGTATTGCAAGATGAATTGCCTTCGCAGCAGTTCAGTATGTGGGTAAGACCACTTCAAGCAGAAAGTACCGAAGATACCTTGACGATTTACGCACCTAATCGCTTTGTGCTTGATTGGGTGAGAGAAAAGTATTTAAATAGAATTAACGAACTTTTAGTCGAAATTTGTGGTGTTGAAGCCCCTGAGTTACGTTTTGATGTAGGTAGTAAGCCCTTGGTTAATGCCCAAGTTGCACCTGCTATTGATGCACAATCTACACCTAGTGCGCAAACGTCAGCAAAACAGCAATTACGTCAACCAAAACCAGTTGTTGAACCTGCGCCTAAATCAAATTACAAATCTAATATAAAAGAAAATTATACTTTTGATAGCTTTGTAGAAGGTAAGTCAAACCAATTAGCTAAAGCTGCTGCTACACAAATAGCTGACAATCCTGGTTCGGCTTTTAACCCGGTCTTTATATATGGTGGAACTGGTTTAGGTAAAACTCACTTATTACATGCAGTAGGCAACGGTATATTGGCTAACAAGCCAGATGCTAAAATTGTTTATATGCACTCTGAGCGCTTTGTGCAAGATATGGTAAAAGCACTACAAAATAACGCAATTGAAGAATTTAAGCGTTATTACAGAAGTGTTGATGCATTGATGATCGATGACATCCAATTTTTTGCTAATAAAGAACGCTCACAAGAAGAGTTTTTTCATACCTTTAATGCATTACTTGAAGGTAACCAACAAATCATTTTAACTTCTGACCGTTATCCAAAAGAGATTGAAGGGGTTGAAGATCGCCTTAAGTCACGATTCGGTTGGGGTTTAACAATCGCGATTGAGCCGCCAGAGCTTGAAACACGCGTTGCAATTTTGATGAAAAAAGCCCAGCAGAGTAAAATTAATTTACCGCATGAAGTTGCTTTTTTTATTGCAAAAAAATTACGTTCAAACGTACGTGAATTAGAAGGTGCACTTAATCGTGTGATTGCTAATGCTAATTTTACGGGTCGTCCAATTTCTATTGATTTTGTAAAAGAAGCGCTACGCGATTTACTTGCCTTGCAGGATAAACTGGTTACCATAGATAACATTCAGCGTACGGTTGCTGAGTATTACCGAATTCGTATATCAGATCTCTTATCAAAGCGTCGCAGTCGCTCTATAGCAAGACCTCGTCAAGTAGCTATGGCATTGTCTAAAGAGCTAACTAATCACAGCTTACCTGAGATTGGTGATGCGTTTGGTGGTCGAGACCATACCACTGTATTACATGCGTGTCGTAAAATTAAATCACTACGTGATGAGAGCCACGAAATAAAAGAAGATTACCAAAACTTAATAAGAACATTGTCATCTTAGGGCTGACTTTATTATGCAAATAACAATATCAAGACAACAATTTTTAAAGCCATTAGTGCAAGTGTCGGGTGCGATTGAGCGCAAACACACATTGCCAATTTTATCTAACGTATTGTTAGTGGTAGAAAACGGACAACTTTCAATGACAGGGACCGACCTTGAAATTGAACTCGTTTCTGGCGTGTTTGTAGGTGATAATGTTGCCGATACAAAACTAACGTTACCCGCTAAAAAATTACTCGATATTTGTAAAAGTCTACCAGACGGTTCAGACCTTACTTTGAGCTTACAAGAACATCAATTACTTTTAACCAGTGGTAAAAGTCGTTTTTCTTTAACAACTTTATCAGCTGATGATTTTCCTAATTTAGAAGAATGGGATGGAGAGGTTGAATTTCAACTTACCCGCTTAGAGTTACGTAAATTACTCGAAAGCACTCATTTTTCAATGGCAAATCAGGATGTTCGTTACTACTTAAACGGCATGTCGTTTGAAGTAGATAATACTGATATAAAAACTGTTGCTACTGATGGGCATCGTTTAGCTATTGCGCAAAAGCAATTAACACAATCGCTTAATACGCAGCGCCAGCTAATTATTCCGCGTAAAGGTGTGCAAGAAATTATGCGCCTTATGGTCGCAGATGATGAACTAGTTACAATTCAGTTTGGTGCTAACCATATTCGTATTATCGATCTCGAATTTACGTTTACTAGTAAATTGGTAGATGGACGATTTCCTGATTATCGTCGAGTATTACCCCGTGGCGGCGATAAAGTAATTACGGCTAACCGTGAATGGTTACGCAATGCGTTTCAACGTGTGTCTATTTTATCTAATGAAAAATTTCGTGGTGTTCGTTTAAACTTATCAAACGGTTTATTAAAAATTACAGCCAATAACCCAGAGCAAGAACAAGCTGAAGAGGTTGTCGAAGTAAGTTACGAAGGCGCTGACCTAGAAATAGGTTTTAACGTATCTTATGTACTTGATGTATTAAATACATTAAAAACCGAAGATGTACTATTTACATTAGCTGATTCAAACAGCAGTGCACTAATTGAAGGTGCGGGTGATGAAGAAGCAATGTATGTTGTTATGCCTATGCGTTTATAAGACTATAAATACACAATGAGCTTAAGTCATTTGAGCCTCAAATATTTTCGTAATATTGAGGCATTGACGCTAGAACCAGTAAATGGCGTTAACATAATTTATGGTGAAAACGGCAGTGGTAAAACTAGCCTTTTAGAAGCTATTTATTTCCTTTCTCACGGCAAATCTTTTAGAACACCAAAACATAAAAGTATCATACAGCATCAGCAAGAGCAGTTTGTTATACATGGCAGAAAAGCACTACATGACTTATCTATTCCTATTGGTATAAGTAAAACCCAAACGGGTGAAACCAATTTAAAAATACAGGGTAAGGCAAGCCGTAAAATATCAGAACTCGCTCAACTCATGCCGGTCCAAATTATTACACCAGAGAGTTATTCATTGTTTTTTGGTGGACCAAAAGAACGTAGAAAGTTTTTAGATTTAGGTTTGTTCCACGTGGAACATGAGTTTTTTTTCTTGTGGCAATCGTTTAATAAAGTGTTAAAACAACGCAACGCATTATTAAAAACTAAGCCTAAGAATTATTTTGACCAAATTAGGTTTTGGGACAAAGAATTTGTTAGACTAGCTGAACAAATAAATAAATTAAGAATGGCGTATATAAGTAGGTTTAAGCAGCAGTTTTTTGATAAAATGTGTGCAGAATTAACGCTTATACGCGATTTAGAAATGACCTTTAATGCAGGTTGGAAAGAGAGTGAATCTCTTGCTGATGCATTAGAGCAAAACTTTGAGCGAGATGCTCGCCAAGGGTTTACAAGTAAAGGTCCACATAAGGCCGATTTTAGTTTTAGTGTTTTTGGCAACAGCGTAGAGAATACATTTTCACGCGGTCAATTAAAGCTTTTGCTTTATGCGTTAAAAGTAACGCAGAATAGCTTAATTGAGTCAGAAACAGATAAGCAATCAATATTGCTAATAGATGATCTACCTTCAGAGTTAGGCGAAGATACAAAAGAGAAAGTGGGTCAATTACTTGCTCACTGCAGTTCTCAAATTTTTATCTCTTCAATTTTGTCTGAAAGTATTTCTGCTGTGGTGGAACCCATGCAGCGAGAACTACAAATGTTCCACGTGAAACATGGCAACCTAATAACAAGATAAGTGGGATTAACCATGTCTGAGAATTATGACTCGTCGAGTATTAAAGTACTTAAAGGATTAGACGCAGTAAGAAAGCGTCCTGGAATGTATATTGGGGACACCGATGATGGCACAGGCTTACACCATATGGTGTTTGAGGTAGTTGATAACTCTATCGATGAAGCTTTAGCTGGTTATTGTGATGATATCTATGTAACTATTCACTTAGATGGTTCTGTCTCGGTAAGAGATAACGGTCGTGGTATCCCAACTTCTATCCATGAAGAAGAAGGCGTATCAGCAGCCGAAGTTATCATGACGGTACTTCATGCTGGTGGTAAGTTTGATGACAACTCTTACAAAGTATCTGGTGGCTTACACGGTGTTGGTGTTTCGGTAGTAAATGCACTTTCTGAAAAGTTAAAACTAACAGTTCGCCGTGAAGGTAAACTTCATGAGCAATTTTATACAATGGGTGTTCCTGACGCTCCATTAGCTGTGATTGGTGACTCTGAAACAACAGGTACCGAATTACGTTTTTGGCCAAGCGATCAAACATTTACAAACTTAGATTTCCATTACGAAATTTTAGCTAAACGTTTACGTGAGCTTTCATTCCTAAACTCTGGCGTGAGCATCATATTAAATGATGAACGTGAAGAAAATAAATCGGATCACTTTAAATACGAAGGCGGAATACAAGCCTTTGTAGAATACTTAAACCGTAATAAAACACCTATTCATAAAGGTGTATTCCACTTTACTCATGAACGTGAAGAAGATGGTATTAGTGTTGAAGTATCAATGCAGTGGAATGATGCATACCAAGAAAATATTTACTGTTTTACAAATAATATTCCACAACGTGATGGTGGTACTCACTTAGCCGGTTTTAGATCTGCGCTAACACGTACACTTAATAACTATATGGAAAAAGAAGGCTTTAATAAAAAAGCTAAAACAACCAGTAATGCAACGGGTGATGATGCTCGCGAAGGTTTGACTGCTGTTGTTAGTGTTAAAGTTCCAGATCCTAAGTTTTCATCACAAACAAAAGACAAGCTAGTTTCAAGTGAAGTTAAATCTGCAGTTGAACAAGCAATGGCTGAAAAATTCACTGAGTTTTTATTAGAAAACCCAAGTGATGCAAAAATTGTTGTTGGTAAGATCATTGATGCCTCGCGTGCACGTGAAGCAGCGCGTAAAGCCCGCGAAATGACACGTCGTAAAGGCGCAATGGACTTAGCAGGTTTACCTGGTAAGTTAGCTGATTGCCAAGAAAAAGATCCTGCACAATCTGAACTATACATAGTGGAAGGAGACTCTGCTGGCGG
>NZ_AUTQ01000066.1 GCF_000498095.1 Pseudoalteromonas sp. TB64 | reverse complement strand
CAGCCATTGTGTTAAGTATTGTGTATGTTGAGATGCTAATTCGACGAGGAAAGCAGCGCGAAGTTACATTATCAAAATTATTTCAATGCACTAAAAGTGACTTTTATACGCAACAAGCTTACTTAAATTGATTGGGAAACGACCATGCTAGAACTATTTATTGTAATAATTATATTTAGCTCACCCTTTTTGATTCTTACTATTACTAAACGTTATTTCACCTATAAAACTACAATAATGGCAGCGCAAGTAAAATTTAAAGGACTGAATAATAATAAGATAACAAAATTAGAGGAACAAACAGCGATGTTGAACAAAAGATTGGCAGTGCTAGAGGAAATAGTAACATCTCGCCACTTTGAGTTATCAAATAAAATAGCTCAGTTATAAGCACTTTGATAAGTATAACCCAAACGTATGAGCCTATTAATTTATTAATAGGCTCATACTGCAATAAGGTTTATTTTTAATCATAAATTACGACCATAGTCTCTATTTCTAAGCTTTAGATCTTGGTGCATGCTTAATACATTAAAATTTATACTCTGTATTAAGGATTATTAGATGAAACATCAACTCGCAAAAAGCGTCGCGCTTTCATTATTGTCCCCGGTAATTATTGGCAGCTTGTTAGGATTGTATTATGCACTAACGCTACAGGGTGATTTCTTATCCGTATTTTTTCAACTGTTGATGACTGCTATCTCAAATGCACATATTGTAGGCTTAACGATGGCGGCCTTTGTTGTGCCAGGGTACTTACTAATGTTTAAGTATTCTAAAGTTAATTATTCAGGTGTATTAACGCTTGGTTTGTTAGGTGGCGCTATATTTAGTTACTTATTAAGTGCCTCTACTGGCGAGATATTTTTAATTAATAGCGTGATGTCAGCATTTGCGGCCGGACTGTTTTTATTTGGTCTTCGCAAATCGGTAAAAAATAATCGCAGCATTATTAACCAAGCACGCTGATAAACGGTGCGATTTCCTTTTTTTTACCTTCAAAAGGTTCCAATTTTTCACGACAAAGAGTACCTTTAGCTACTGTCTGTTTAATAAGAAGTAGTTTGGTATGCAAAAGCACGATTTTTACCAGTCATTAGTTAAGCAAACTGAATCGCTGATAGCTGGTGAATCTAATGTAATTGCCAATTTGGCAAATATAAGCGCGCTGTTATTTACCTCTTTAGAAGATGTAAATTGGGCGGGTTTTTACTTTATGGATTCTCCTACTGAATTAGTACTTGGCCCGTTTCAAGGTAACCCTGCATGTATTCGTATCCCAGTAGGGAAAGGGGTATGTGGAACTGCAGCAGCAACCGCAGAAACACAATTAATTGAAGATGTTCACGCTTTTGATGGGCATATAGCCTGTGATGCAGCGTCTAACTCTGAATTAGTTGTACCTATCATGAAACATGGTAAAGTATTTGCCGTACTCGATATCGATAGTCCAAGTATTGGCCGATTTGATACTGATGACAAAGCCGGTCTTGAAGCATTAGTAAAATGCTTAGAGGCGAGCCTGTAATGAAAGATTTGCTAAATGTTCAAGACTACCTATTTGCTGTACAAGATGTTGGCGACTGGGAAGGCGAAGAAGAACATGTAGCGGAAACGCTCAATGATTTGATTCACATAGCTTGGGATCGTCTTCCAGATGATGCAGAGTGTGAGTTTATTGATGAAACAATTAATGGTATTTGGGAACACCTTCGAGGTGATATGGCTGTAATTGAAGCTGACTTTGAAGAGCTGGTCGACTGGGTAATACACTACGTCGATTCGTCCCTTGATGAAAGATGTGAAAAATAGGTTCTAAAATGGAAACCACAAACAAGCTAAAAGATATTAATGAAGTGTTGGAATTTTTATATCAAGAATTCCCTCAATGTTTTAAACAAAAAGACGGTATCAAACCGCTTAAAGTCGGTATTTTTAAAGATATTGCTGAGCGTATTGAAGGGTCTGAAAAAGTAAGTAAGACTCAAGTACGTCAAGCGCTTAGAAAATACACGTCTAATTGGCGTTATTTAGAAGCTGTGACTAAGTCAGAGTTTCGTATTGATCTTGATGGTAATCAAGCTGAAAAAGTTGAGCAAGAGCATATCGACCATGCACAAAAAGCATTGGAAGAAAGCCGCGCTAAAATGGCAAAACGCAAAAAACAACAGCGTCCTCGCCAAGATTCTGATTCAAAATCTTTCAAGAAAAAACCAGCTCATGCTAGCAAAACAGGTGACAAAAATGCTTCACCTGCTAATAAATCTGCTAAAGCAGCACCGGTTAAGCGTTCAGGAAAAATTGAACCTTTACCAGCAACTGAGGTCAAGGTTAATAACAAGGTTAAGGTTAAACTTGGCCAAGCACTTGTAAATGCAGTAATCACTGAAGTAAACAAAGACGACGTTCATGTTGAATTAGTGACAGGTATGCAAGTTAAAACCAAAGCTGACAGCTTATACATCATTTAAGTTGTAAATAAATTAAGGAGTTGTGTATGAGTAAAAAGTTTACGCTCATTCCGTTAGTTGCTGCCCTGTTTTCAGGTTCATTATTTGCTGCTGTAGAAGCCNTGGCTAGCTTATTTGCTCGTTCACACTATATACCGGTTCGATTTAACGATGAGCTTTCTAGTAAAGTTTACGATCGTTATATCGAATCCCTTGATTTTAATAAAAGCGTTTTTTTAGCAAGTGATATAGCTTCTTTTGAACAGTATCGTGATGACTTTGATAACGCTTTAACTACCGGTAAATTAGGCTTTACGTTTGATATTTTTAATCTAAGCCTTAAACGCCGCTTTGAACGTTACGAGTATTCACTTACTTTGCTTGAAAAAGAAATGACGTTTGATAAAGAAGATGAATACTTTTTTGACCGCGAAGATGCAGCATGGCCAACATCGCAAACTGAACTTGACGAAATTTGGCGAGAACGTGTTAAGTACGATGCTTTACGTTTAAAAATGACCGGTAAAGATTGGGAAGGCATTAAAGAAGTGCTGACCAAACGTTACAAAAATGCAGAAAAGCGTTTAGTACAATCAAACCCTGAAGATGCATTTCAATTAGTATTGAATTCTTTGGCACGTAGTATTGAGGCACATACGTCTTACTTATCACCACGTCGTGCTGAACAGTTTAAAATGGACATGGACCTAGAACTTGAAGGTATAGGTGCTGTATTAAGTCCAGATGAAGATTATACGGTTATCCGCAGTTTAGTACCGGGTGGCCCAGCAGATAAGACAGATCAGATAAAAGCTGACGATCGCATTATTGGTGTTGCTCAAGATGACGAAGAATTCGTTGATGTTATTGGCTGGCGTTTAGATGATGTAGTCGACTTAATAAAAGGTCCTAAAGGGACCAAAGTACGTTTACAGTATTTAAAAGGCGCTGATGCACATGGCACGCCTAAAGTTGTTGAAATCACGCGTGATAAAATTCGCTTAGAAGACAGAGCAGCTAAGTCAGAAGTATTTGAAGCTAAATATTCTGATTTAACAAGCAAAGTTGGAGTAATCGAAATTCCTGGTTTTTACAATAATCTTTCAAAAGATGTAAAAGTAGAACTTGCGAAGCTTAAAGAACAGAAAGTTGATGGGATTATTATTGATCTGCGTCAAAATGGCGGTGGTTCTTTATATGAAGCAACACAGCTCTCGGGATTGTTTTTTGATCAAGGTCCTGTTGTTCAGATTCATACTTTAAATAACCGAATTGAAGAGCAGAGAGACCGTGATGGTATTACTTATTACGATGGTCCGCTTACTGTACTAGTAGACAGATACAGCGCCTCGGCATCTGAAATATTTGCTGCTGCAATGCAAGACTACGGTCGTGCTGTTATTATTGGCGAGCAAACGTTTGGTAAAGGTACTGTACAACAGCATAAAGGGTTAGGTCGCCCATACGATTTATACGACAACGAGCTTGGTAGTGTGCAATATACTATTGCTAAGTTTTACCGCATAAATGGTGGTAGTACACAGCACAAAGGCGTTATTCCAGATATTTCATTTCCATCAGCAATTGATCCTGCTGAGTGGGGCGAAAGCAAACAAGATAATGCTTTGCCATGGGATAGTATTGTTAAAGCTAAGTACAATAAATTGCATAACTTAACGCCAGTTATTACGTATCTTGAAAAACATCATGAAGAGCGTATTAAATCGGAACCAGAGTTTGGTTATGTATTTGACGACATTGCTTTGTACAATGAAGAGAAAGATCGTAAAACAATATCTTTAGTTGAAGCAAAACGTATTAAAGAAAAAGATGAAGGTGAAGCACGTGCACTTGTACGTACAAACGAACGTCTTAAGCGTTTAGGTAAAGATCCGGTTGAAAACCTAGATGACCTACCAGAAGTAATTGAAGAGCTTGACCCGTTTTTAGAAGAAGCGGCATTAATTACTCAGGATTACATTAAATATGGTCGTATAGCTAAAAAATAACTATTGGTTTTACCTCTATAAAAAAGGCGCTTTAGCGCCTTTTTTACTACCTATAATTTACTAAATTGCTATAATTACCGATTACATAAAGTTGGGTTGATATTGCATTACCCAATTCATGCGCTAAATGTGCTAAAAATAATAATTAAACACACATTAAGTGTGTGTAGGAGTCTCTACTTTGAAGCCATTGGAAGATAAACCAATCAAGCCCGCCTCGTTTTTTGACGCACTCATTCCTATCTCTGTTTTAATATGCTTGTTAGGTGCAGCCGTATATTTATTTGGTGATAGTTCATCATCAGGTCCGAATCAAATTGCACTTTTATTTGCTACTTTTGCAGCCGCATTAATTGGTCTTAAAAATGGCTATACGTGGAAAAAACTAGAACAAGCTATGATTGAAGGTATTACCTTATCGCTTGGTGCTATTTTAATTTTATTAATGGTAGGTGCTTTGATAGGGACTTGGTTGTTATCAGGGACTGTTCCTACCTTAATATACTATGGCTTACAGGTTATAAACCCAAGTTGGTTTTATGCAGCAAGTTGCTTAATTTGTGGCATTGTAGCAATGAGTATTGGAAGTTCTTGGACAACCGCAGCAACTATTGGTGTTGCGTTACTTGGTGTTGCTACTGGTCTTGGGCTTGAGCAAACAGTTACAGCAGGCGCTGTAATTTCGGGCGCCTATTTTGGTGATAAGCTAAGTCCGCTATCGGAAACAACTAATCTAGCACCTGCTGTTGTTGGTGCTGATTTATTTGAGCATATTCAACATATGCTATGGACAACAGTTCCCAGCTTTGTAATAGCGCTTATTATATTTATATTTATGGGTTTTAATGCCCCAGCGTCAAGCGAGGCAGGGCGCATTGATGAAATTACAGCTATTTTACAACAAAACTTTAATATTGGTTTTGAAATGTTAATACCGTTAATTGTACTTTTAGTTTTAGCGATTAGAAAAATGCCTGCTTTCCCAGCTATTTCTATTGGCGCTGTAGTTGGTGCTATTTGGGCTATGTTATTTCAATCAGATTTAATTAGCAGCCAAATTGATGTATCTCAAGGTCAATTAGTCGGTTATTTTAAGTTGGTTTGGACTACCTTTTTTGATGGTTTTAGCATAAGTACCGGTGATGCTAAAATGGATTCATTACTCAGTGGCGGTGGTATGTCAGGTATGTTAACAACAACATGGTTGATAATGACCGCACTTATGTTTGGTGCCATTATGGAAAAAACGGGTCTTTTAGATATTTTTGTTAAAAGTATTCTTAAAATAGCTAAAAGTACGGGTTCACTAATAGCAGCAACGATTGCGACTTGTATTGGTACTAACGTTATAGCAGCAGATCAGTACATTGCAATTGTAGTACCTGGGCGTATGTTTAAAGATGAATACGAAAAACGGGGGTTAAAGCCTGTAAATTTATCTCGTACATTAGAAGATGGTGGCACTATTACAAGCCCACTGATTCCGTGGAACACTTGTGGTGCTTACATGCAAAGCGTTCTATTAATAAACCCTTTTGATTATGCACTTTACGCTTTCTTTAACTTAATCAACCCTGTTTTAGCGGTTATTTATGCCTACTTAGGTATTAAAATTTTACGTATTAAGCCAAAACAATCTGCCTAATTTAATTAGCTCCTTTATTCAAAGGAGCTTTTTTGGAGTATATATGACTGAATCAAGCAAACCTCAAACGCAATATTTAAAAGACTACAAAGCTCCGGATTTTTTAATTGACCACACAGAACTTACTTTTGATTTACAGCCTTTAACGACTAAAGTAAGTGCGTTATTAACGCTAAATCGTAGTGGTGCTAAAAATGCACCATTAGTGCTAGATGGTATTAATTTACGCCTAATTTCTTTATCGATTGATACAGTTGATGTTACTGATTATGAAATAGTGGGTGAGCAACTTATTATAAATAACCTGCCAGATAGCTGCCAATTAAATATAGTGACAGAGATATCACCAGAAACGAATACATCACTAGAAGGGCTTTATCTTTCGGGTGGTGCATATAGCACACAATGTGAAGCGCAAGGGTTTAGAAAAATCACGTATTACATGGACCGTCCTGATGTTTTATCTACATTTGACGTAACTATTATTGCCGATACTAAATACCCACATTTACTTTCAAATGGTAATAAAGTCGATAGTGGTGAAACAAAAGATGGTCGTCATTTTGCAAAATGGCAAGACCCGTTTAAAAAGCCAAGTTATTTATTTGCATTGGTTGCTGGCGATTTTGATGTTTTAAAAGATAATTACATTACTAAAAGTGGTAGAGATATTGAATTAGCGCTGTTTGTTGATAAAGGAAATTTGTCGAAAACTCCTCACGCAATCGCATCGCTCAAAAAAGCAATGCAGTGGGATGAAGAACGTTTTAATTTAGAGTATGACCTTGATATATATATGATAGTAGCCGTTGATTTTTTCAATATGGGTGCAATGGAAAATAAAGGTTTAAATATTTTTAATAGTAAATGTGTTTTAGCAAACCAAGAAACTGCAACGGATAAAGACTACCATACGATTGAATCGATAGTAGGGCATGAGTATTTTCACAACTGGACTGGCAACCGAGTTACCTGTAGAGACTGGTTTCAATTATCGCTAAAAGAAGGTTTAACGGTATTTAGAGATCAAGAGTTTAGTAGTGACCTAGGTTCACGGGCTTTAAACAGAATTGATGCAGTAAAAGTAATGCGTACTCACCAGTTTAGTGAAGATGCAGGACCTATGTCGCATCCTATTCGTCCTGAAAAAGTTATTGAAATGAATAACTTTTATACGGTTACCGTGTATGACAAAGGTGCTGAAGTTATTCGCATGATGCATACATTACTAGGTGAAACTAACTTTCAAAAAGGTATGACACTTTATTTTGAGCGACATGACGGTCAAGCAGTTACTTGCGATGACTTTGTGAGTGCAATGAGTGACGCATCGGGCGTAAGCCTTGAGCAATTTAAACGCTGGTATAGTCAATCGGGCACACCTCGTCTAAATGCGATACAACATTATGACGCAAATATAAATACATACAGTTTAACAATAGAGCAAACTGCGCCTACTAATCAGGTAAATAATAAGCCATTGCATATTCCTTTTGCTATTGAATTATTGGATTCGAATGGTAAAAGCATTGAATTACAATATAAAGGCGAAAAAGTTGACTATGTACTTGATGTAACTAAAGATACTCAAATATTTAAGTTCGATAATATTACAGAACAACCGGTTGCTGTATTGCTTGAAGATTTCTCGGCGCCTTGTATTTTGAATCAACATACTAGTGAGCAAGATTTACTGCATATAATGCGTTTTGCTCGTAGTGATTTTTCACGCTGGGATGCTCAACAACAATTATTTATAAATGCAGTTAAAGATAATGTAATTAAAGCGAGTAGTAACCTATTAAGTGATGAGATTATTGAGTCGCTACGCGCCTTAGTAAGCTCAAAACAAGGTGATTTAGCATTAATTGCAGAACTACTAAAACTACCAAGTTTTGATACATTAGCGGCTGAATTTGACGTAATTCCAGTTGATGACATTATTGCCGTAACAAATGCGTTTGAAAAACAAATTGCCGAAGCTCTAACTGCTGAATTTATAACATGTTTTGAATCACTAATAGATGACGGAAGTGTAAGTGCAAGTGCGGTGGCTATTCGTTCATTAAAGCAGTTGTGTTTACATTATCTGGCTCAAACAGATAGTCCTCATGCATCAGACTTTATTAGGCATTCTGCTGGTTCATCTAATATGACCAATGTATTAGGTGCATTGAGCGCTGCAGTTAAAGCATCGCACCCAATTTGTAACGAGTTACTAAATCATTTTGATAGCCAGTGGCGTCATGATGTATTGGTTATGGATAAGTGGTTTGCTCTGCAAGCTATGCAAACCGCAGATGATGCTATTGCAAATATAAAAGCGTTATACGAGCACCCATGTTTTGATTTTTCAAATCCTAACCGCGTTCGCGCATTAGTGGGTAGTTTTAGCCATTTTAATACACAGCACTTCCATCGTGCTGATGGTGAGGGCTATGCGCTTTTAGGTGATTTATTAATAAAACTTAACGCAATAAATCCACAAAATGCATCTCGCATGCTTACTCCGTTTATGTCGTGGAAACGTTATGATGGTGAGCGTGCACAAGCGATGAAACAGCAGCTATTACGTTTGGCCAATTTAGACGGCCTTAGCGATGATCTGTTTGAAAAAGTAGAGAAAGCGCTTGCCTAGATGACTGAGTATTATTTTAGTTTAAAACTGAGCTATAGCGACTGCATGGATTACTACCATGGTCGTTTTAGCTCATTGCAAGTAGTTGAAGATGGCGGGAAAACCATTCGTTTTTCTGCTCATCATTTAAGACCTTATATTTCGAGCCTAGGAATACGAGGTCGTTTTAGAATGTTATTAACCCCCGAAAACAAATTTATTCGCATTGAACGAGTGGCTTAACACTTTATTTTTATGTTATATAATTATAAAAATATTATCTTTTTGTTAATTTCAATTTGTCCTATTGTTAAATAACGTGTATAAATTGTCTGGTACGACGTCTTACCAATACGTAAACGTCAGCCATTTAAAAAATTTATAACTGATTGGATGCGACTAATTTGTAATTTATCTAATTCGCTTCTATCGTTACGATTACACTAAAAACAATAACTTGATCACACAAAATGACCCGCGACAGGGGGGAACCACAATGATAAGAAGATCGCTTTTTGTTCGAAATAAAATTGTTTTAGGTCTAGCAGNCAGCCGCTAGCTTAGGGCTATCTGCAGCCAACACACACGCTGTAACATTTGAGGCCGGAGGGTTTGATATTACCTTCGATTCAACTTTTTCATATGGACAGAGTACTCGAGTAGAAGACAGGGACTTTAACTTAATAGGTAAAAGTAACAATCCTGCTTTTGATTGGACAGGCTATCATCCTGCATCAAATACAATTTATTCATCACAAGATGTATGGGCTCAACCAGGTTCATACTCAAATAATGGTGATGCAGGTAATTTAAATTTTGATAGCGGTGATTCATTTTCTAAATTATTAAAGGGTACGCACGACTTATCAATCAATAAAGATAACTATGGTCTGTTTACTCGTTTTATGTATTTTTACGACTTTGCACTTATGGATGGTTATCATGCCTATTCCAACCCAACGTCTGGTGAAGGTGTAGACCCATGTGACGATAGAGCGACAAAAGCGCAAAGCTGTGCAGATATTCGTTTACTTGATGCATTTGTATGGGCTGATTTCGATCTAAATGATGGTAATAACCCTCTTT
Organism: Pseudoalteromonas sp. TB64; assembly: GCF_000498095.1. GTDB lineage: Bacteria > Pseudomonadota > Gammaproteobacteria > Enterobacterales > Alteromonadaceae > Pseudoalteromonas. Next base: position 22,906 of record NZ_AUTQ01000066.1, on the reverse strand, counting down.
CTGTTCGAATTGGTCAACAAGTAGTTAACTGGGGAGAAAGTACACTTATCTCGCATGGTATTAACGTAAACCCAGTTGATATAGACCGTTTAAAAGCACCAGGTGCTGAGCTTAAAGAAGCGTTTATTCCGGTTGGAATGTTGTGGGCTTCATTAGGTATTACTGAAAACATTACCCTTGAGGGTTTTTATCAGTACCAATGGCAAGAAACACGCTTGCCAGCTGCAGGCACTTATTTTTCTACTAATGATTTTGCTGCTGAAAATGGCTATCAACAAAATGTTCAACTGGGTTTTACTTCTAATCCCGATATAGATTTAGCATTTTTAACAAATAGCTTAAATAACTTAACCACAGATTTTGCTCAAGCCGCTGCAGCTCAAGGTATTGATCCTTCAAGTGCAGAGGGCAGTGCATTACTAGCTCAAATGTATCTTGCGCATCCAACTAAGGTTGCGTTAAAAGGTAAAGGCGATGATGGCAAGTCAGAACCAGATGACGGTGGTCAATACGGCTTACGCCTAGGTGTGTTTTTACCTGATTTTAATGATACTGAGGTTGCATTATATCATGTGAATTATCATAGTCGCCGTCCACTTATTTCTGGTCGTGTATCTAACTTTACTTCAGAAGCAATTGCTCAAGATTTATCGATATTGCTAAGTGGTACTGAAATTACTAGCAATAATATTTCTGAGCTTCAAGCCTTTTCTAAAGCAACCAACGAATACCCAGAAGATATTAAGCTTTATGGTTTAAGTTTTAATACGTCGTTGGGCGAAACTGCATTTGCAGGTGAATTTACTTTTCGAGAAGATGAACCACTGCAAATTGATGACGTTGAGTTACTTTATACAGCAATGCCTGAGCAGTTAGCTGTTGCTGGTATTCGCCCTGATTTTGCTGGTATTTCGCAGATGAGCTTTGGCGATGCAATAAGCTCTGTGGGTCCGGGTGAAATTGCACAAGGTTATATTGAACGCAATACATCACAGTTACAATTTACTGCGACTCATTTATTTGGTCCTTCATTGGGAGCTGATAGTTGGGCTGTGGTAGGTGAAGTAGGTGGAGTACGTATTCACAGTATGCCTACTTATGATGAGATGCGTTTAAATGTATCGGGTACAGGTAGAAGCGGAACAATTACCGGACCAGGTACTACTGATTACTCAACATTACAACTTGGTTTATCTAATGGTGCAGAAGAGAAGTCATTCGCGACAGCTTCATCATGGGGTTATCGTCTAATTGCTAAAGGTGATTACTTTAATCTTTATAATGGCATTAACTTTTCACCACGTTTTGTTTTTTCTCATGACGTAAATGGTAATACGCCAGATCCTATGTTCTTATTTATTGAAGACCGTAAGTCATTAGGCGCAACCATGAACTTTAATTACCAAAATGCGTGGTCACTTGATGTGAGCTACAACTCGTTTTGGGGTGGCGGTGATATAAATACTTTCTCAGACCGCGACTACGTTTCTTTTAATCTAAAATATTCTATTTAGGGGTAACATTACTATGATTAATAAACCTACCCTCATTGCTACAGCTTTTTGTAGTTTGTTTGCAAGCAGCGCAGCTTTAGCAAAATTGAGCGCTGAAGAAGTTGCTCACTTAGGTAAAGACTTAACACCACTTGGCGCAGAAAAAGCAGCTAATGCAGATGGATCTATTCCTGCTTGGAATAATGGTATTACAACTGCACCTGCTGGCTATGAGCCAGGAATGCATCACCTAGACCCATTTACTGCCGATAAAGTGCTTTTTACTATTGATAAAAGTAATATTGATAAGTACAAGGCAAACTTAAGCCCAGGGCAAGTCGCACTATTTGAAGCGTACCCAGATACATTTAAAATGCCAGTATACGAAACTCGTCGTTCTGCTTCTTTTCCTCAATTTGTTTATGATGCTACGAAACAGTTTGCAGCAACAGCTGAACTAGTTGAAGGCGGAAACGGAATTAAAAATACAGCAATTGGTATTCCATTTCCTATTCCTAAAACAGGGTTAGAGGCTATTTGGAATCACTTACTACGTTATCGCGGGCAGTCTATTGAACGTTTTGGTGGTCAAGCAGCACCAACGGCATCAGGTACTTATAACTATGTAGGTTTTGATGAGCAGTTACTGGTTAAATATTCAGACCCTAGCGCTACTCCAGCAGAGCTGCAAGATTCAAATATTTTGTTTAAGTTTAAACAAAGCGTTACAGAGCCAGCTCGTTTAGCGGGTACTGCATTATTAGTTCATGAAACAATGGATCAAATATTAACGCCGCGCCAAGCATGGACTTATAACTCAGGACAACGCCGCGTTCGACGTGCACCTAATGTTGCATATGATGCACCAGGTACCGCAGCAGATAGCTTACGTACTACTGACGATTTTGATATGTTTAATGGCTCGCCTAATCGCTATAACTGGACACTAAAAGGTAAGCAAGAGTTATATATACCTTACAACAGCTATAAACTTCATAGTGATAAGCTAGAGTACGATGATATTTTAATGCCTGGGCATATAAACCCAGAACATACACGTTACGAAAAACACCGTGTTTGGGTTGTTGAAGCTAACTTAAAAGATGATACACGCCATATTTATAAAAAACGTGTTTTTTATATTGATGAAGATAGCTGGCAAGTACAGGTTACAGATATCTATGATAACCGTGATCAACTTTATCGCGTAGCAATGGCCTATGGTCTTAACTATTACGAAGTGCCTACCCAGTGGAGCACATTAGAAGTTTATCATGATTTAAATTCTCGCCGTTATTTAGCAATTGGTTTAGATAACCAAGAAAAAATGTACGATTTTTCACAATCGTTTAACGATAACGAGTTTACATCAAGCGCATTGCGTCGCGCTGGTAGATAGTTATAAAGTAGGCATCTAGCTAATATGTTAGATGCCTTTCTCCTTTCTCATCGCGTTTGTCTTTTTCACGCGCTGGACCTTCCCGAGTAATAAAGACAAACAATCCTTCAGTTCAAGGCGATTAAAATTTATGAAGTATTTGGTATATGCCAGCCTGATTATAAGCGGTGCGAGTGTTGCACAAGATGCTCCTAAAAATGCAATTAACGTAACCCACGCAGACAAAACCCTATTAACAGATATAACAAAAGCGGGTAGCAACATTATTGCTGTTGGTAAGCATGGCACAGTAATTAAAAGCAGTGATGGTGCAAGTTGGCAACAAGCTCAATTGGTACCAACACAAGTATTATTGACTGCGGTAGATTTTAGCAATGAAAATAATGGCTGGGCATGCGGGCACGACGCAACCATTATTAACACTACTGATGGTGGTGTTAATTGGCAATTACAACAAGCGTTACCAGAGTTAGATAAACCATGCCTAGATATTCTTTTTGAAGATGACTTAAATGGTTTTATGGTAGGTGCTTATGGGATGTTTTACCAAACCTCTGATGGCGGTAAGCATTGGCAAAAACGTTTTTTAGACTCTTTACTCTTTAGTGAAGACCAAGACTACTTGAACGATTTAAAAGAGAATGACCGACAAGGATATGAAGCTGAAACAGCCTCCATTTTGCCTCATTTTAACCGCATAGAGAATACAAATGACGGGCTTATACTCGTAGGCGAAATGGGTTTAATGGCTCGAAGTAGTGACAATGGTATTACTTGGCAAAGAATTGAAGAAATATACCCAGGTTCATTTTTTGGTTTTAATTCTGATGATACACAAGAGGTTGTTGCAGGCCTACGTGGCAATGTGTTTACCAAGCAACGCAATGAGCAAGATTGGCAGCATTTAGAAAATGTTAAAACAGCAACCGTTAACAGCATCATTAATTATAATAACGAACAATGGTTAATGCTGGCAAACAGTGGTGTTATTTTTCATTTAAAAGACGGATTGCTTACTCACGAGCAACTGGCTGATGGTAAAGCGATTCTTGATGGTGTGATTATGGATAATAAATTAATCATGGCAACAGAAGATGGCATTAAAGTGAAGGAGTTGACCCCTTAATGCATAAAATTTTAGATTTAATAGAAAAAGCGATTTTTAGACATCGTTTAATTATGCTTATAAGTTTTGCACTTATAACGTGTTTACTGGTATTTAAAGCGACGCAAATTCAACTTGATGCTTCGTTCAATAAAAATATTCCACTAAATCACGAGTACATGAAAGTATACACCAAGCACGAAAAGCAATTTGGTGGCGCAAACAGCATTTTAATCTCGGTGTGCGACGACAGTGGTAATATATTTAACCCTGAATTTTTTACACAGCTAAAAGCCGTTCACGATCAGCTTTATTTTATTCCAGGGGTTAACCGTCCTTTAGTAAATTCGATATTTTCACCAAGTGCCCGTTTTGTTGAAGTTGTTGAAGATGGTTTTGCCGGTGGTCCTATTATTCCTGCAAACTTTAAAGCAGATACGCGTGGTTTAGGGGTTGTTAAAGAGAACATAGAAAAAGCCAAAGTAGTAGGGCGAATGATTGCCAGCGACTACTCGTGTGCAATGGTAACAGCACAGCTTTTAGAAACTGATCCACAAACACAACAAAAACTAGATACGCTATCTTTTGCACAAAAACTAGAAAGTGAATTAAGAGAGCCTTTAAGTACTGATAAAGTAAGTATTCATATTATTGGTTTTGCAAAAATGGCTGGCGATATAGCAGAAGGTGCAAAAGGCGTTGTTGTATTTTTTGCTATTGCTATTGCCTTTACTTTTATTATGGTTTGGTTATTTTGCGGTAGTTTAAAACTGACTATTTTACCTATAGCGTGTTCTATTATTGCCGTTGTTTGGCAATTAGGATTGCTTTCTAGCTTAGGTTTTGGTCTTGATCCTATGTCTATTTTGGTGCCGTTTTTGGTGTTTGCTATTGGTGTAAGCCATGGTGTGCAGATGATCAATGCGATTGGTAAAAAAGTAGGGGAAGGGAAAAGTACGCGTATTTGTTGTCAATCGAGCTTTAGAGCTTTATTAATACCAGGCGGTATTGCACTGCTTTCAGACACGGTCGGCTTTTTAACATTACTAACTATTGATATTGGCATAATCCGTGAACTTGCCATAACAGCAAGTTTAGGTGTAGCGGTTATTATTTTCACCAATTTAATATTACTACCTGTTTGGGCATCTTACATGCGCTTTGAAAACAGTGTACATATTCAGTCTGGTGATGCAGAAAAGCCAAACATGCTTGATAAAATAAGAGACTTACTTGTCAAGGCAACCGATCCTAAAGTTGCCAAAATGATTATAGGCTTCACCTTAGTATTATTTGCATTAGGTTATTGGCAAGCAGACAAAATGCGTATTGGTGATTTACATGCAGGGGCGCCTTCGCTTCATCAAGATGCACGTTATAATCAAGATACTTTTTTAATATCTGACAAATACACTATTTCATCTGATATTTTAAAAGTGATTGTTGAGGCTTATCCTGCAGCGTGTACTGAACACGATGTAATGGAACATATTAGCCGTTTTCAATACAAAGTAGAAAATGTAGTGGGAGTGCAATCGGCGGTTAGTTTAAGCTCTGTAGCACAGTCGGTAAATGCGGGTTATAACGAAGGTAATCTTAAATGGCAAAGTTTACCGCGTAATTCAGCCAGCTTAGTACAATCAACTGCTCGAGTAGAAACCAGTACGGGTTTACTCAATGGTGATTGTTCTGTAATGCCAGTGATTATCTTTTTAGATGACCACAAAGCACAAACTATTGACCGTGTTATTGAAAGTGTTAAGCAGTTTGCCCTAGAAGAAGGGACAGATAAAATTGCTTTTAAGTTAGCTTCTGGCCCGGTTGGTGTAATGGCTGCTACTAACGAGTCGGTTTCTGATGCACAAATACCAATGATGCTCTACGTTTATGGCGCCGTTATTATTTTATGCTTAATGAGTTTTAGAAGTGTAAAAGCAACAATTGCGGTTGTATTACCACTTTATGTTGTATCAACGTTGGCACAAGCGCTTATGGTGCAATTAGAAATAGGCCTAACGGTTTCTACTTTGCCTGTTATTGCACTTGGTGTAGGTATTGGTGTTGATTATGGTATTTATATACTGTCATCGATGATGAGTCAGCTTAAGCAAAATGTGCCACTTTCCGTTGCGTATCGAAATGCGTTAGTTGAACGCGGTAGTGCGGTATTATTTACAGGTATTACATTAGCTATTGGTGTAAGCACATGGATTTTCTCTGATTTGAAATTTCAAGTTGATATGGGAATACTATTAACGTTCATGTTTTTAGTAAATATGCTTGGTGCAGTGTTGTTATTACCGGCAATTGGTAGCTTACTCTGGACTGACCAGAAAAAATAATGTGAATAATCTTGCTCCTAAATGACCAGTAATGGTCATTTATATCTATGTTTTGTGAATAGATGACCAAATAGCTGAAATGCTTAAAATGTTTTCATCGAAAAGGCTGTTTATTAGCTGCAAAAGGGTTAGAATTTAGCTGACTCCACGCTAATAAATGGCTGTACAAATTTCTGCTCCTGAGCAGCAATAGATTAAGGAACATACAATGACACGTAAAGAAGGCCAAGCCTCGGTTATCCTAGATAATGTCTGCAAGCTGATCCAAAAAAAAGTTCACGCTGATAATGTTTTGCTCGTTGAAAAATTCGCCAAAGCCTTGTACAGCAATATGTCTAAAGAGGATTTGGCAAACCGCAACGATAGTGACTTATATGGTGCTGCACTCAGTCTTTGGAATGCACTAGAAAAAAACACATCTGACAGCGCTGTTATACGCGTTTTCAATCCTGAAGTGGCAAAGGATGGCTGGCAGTCATCACATACAATTGTAGAAATCATAGCTAAAGACATGCCGTTTTTAGTTGATTCAGTGCGTATGGCCATGACTCGCGAAAATATTGCCTCTCACTTATTACTTCATAGCCCACTTAAAATACAGCGTGATAAAAACGCTAAAATTTCGGGTTTATCAAATTTAAAAGCAGAACAAGAATCAACATCTACTAAAGCTGTCTTTTTTATTGAAATTGACCGTCAAACAGATTTATCTGTGATTGAGTCTTTCAAAAAAGAATTAGAGTCGGTACTTGTTGATGTATCTGTTGCTGTAGAAGATTGGCAACCAATCCGTAAAAAGCTAATCGCTGTTAGTAAAGATTTGCCAAAACGCCATCATAATAAAAACACCGGTGAAATATCTGAAGCCGCAGAGTTTTTAAATTGGCTTGTTAAAGATAACTTTACACTAATGGGTTATCGCGAATATGAGTTAAGCCCTGTACAAGGTGATTATGAATTAAAAGGCAAAATGGATACTAGCCTTGGTTTAATGAAAAACTCTACCGAAGAGCACTCACGATTATTATCTGAATTGCCAGAAGTGGCACGTCAAGAGGCACGCAGTAGTAATTTAGTTATTTTAACGAAGACTAACTCACTCTCTCGTGTACATCGCCCAGCTTATATTGATTACGTTGGCATTAAACGTTTTGATGATAAAGGAAACGTGATTGGAGAAGACCGCTTTATTGGTTTGTTTTCATCTAACTTTTACAATAATAGTGCTTCAGATGTGCCTGTACTTAAAAGTAAAATTAATCGCATTATGGAAATGTGTGATTTTGCTAAAGGTACACATGCATACAAAGCAGTACTTAATATTTTAGAAACATACCCACGTGACGAGCTAGTGCAAGCACGCGAAAGCGAATTACTTGAAGTTGCAACGGGTGTTTTACAAGTACAAGAGCGCGATATGTGCCGCTTATTTGTACGTAAAGATGCGTATGGTCGCTTTTTCTCTTGTATGGTTTATGTACCGCGTGAGCGATACAACACGGCACTTCGTCGTGAAACACAAGACATTTTAGGTGACGCATTTAATTCTGACGATAAAGTCGAATTTACTACTTATTTTTCTGAGTCAACATTAGCGCGTACTCATTACACCGTTCGTGTGACCGACAACAATATCGAATATAACGTGAAAGATATCGAGAATAATTTAATTGAAGCTGCCCGTACTTGGGAAGATAAATTACAATCAGCCTTACTAGAATCAGCAGGCGAAGCACGTGGTAACGAATTAAATCGTAAATACTGCAACGCATTTGCACGCTCATACAAAGATGAGGTTTTACCAAGTGCTGCTGTAGTAGATATTGAAAAACTAGAAATGCTTAACGATGAAAATAAGCTAGAGATGCTTTTCTATCGTCCGCAAGAAGAAGCAAATAGCAATATTGTTCGTTTAAGTTTATTCCATAAAGATGAGCCAATTCACTTATCTGATGTTATGCCTATGCTTGAAAACTTTGGCTTACGCGTAGTGGGTGAAACACCGTACTCAGTTAAAACAAGTGACGGTCGTATTAATTGGATTATGGATTTCTCAATGCTAATTGATAGCAAAGGGATGGCTGATTTTGATAAGGTTTCAGCTCGTTTTCGCTCAGCGCTTACGAATGTTTGGGGCAATCGCTTAGAAAACGACGGATTTAACCGTTTAGTACTTATGGGCGGCTTAACGGGTCGTGAAGCCTCTATTTTACGTGCTTACGCTAAATATATGCGTCAAATTGGCGTTACTTTCTCACAAATGTATATTGAAAGTACATTCGCTAATTATCCAAATATTGCAGCGCAAATAGTTAACTTATTCGCTAAAAAGTTCTCAATTAAAGCGCCTGCTAGTGCAAAAACACTTGAAAAGCTTATTACTCAAGTTTACTTAGAGCTTGAAAATGTAGCTAACCTTGATGATGACCGTATTATACGTTTGTACGTAGATATGATTGTTGCAACACTTCGTACTAACTACTACCAAAAAGATGCAGAAGGTCAGTTTAAGTCTTATGTATCATTTAAAATTCAACCAAGCTTAATTCCTGATGTGCCATTACCGCTACCAGCATTTGAAATTTTTGTTTATTCACCTCGTGTAGAAGGTGTGCATTTGCGTTACGGTAAAGTGGCGCGTGGTGGTTTACGCTGGTCTGACCGTCGTGAAGATTTCCGTACAGAAGTACTTGGCTTAGTTAAAGCACAGCAAGTTAAGAATACAGTAATAGTACCAGTTGGCTCAAAAGGTGGTTTTGTATGTAAACAACTACCAAGTGAACGCGAAGCGTTTATCAAAGAAGGTCAAGAATGTTATAAAATATTTATTCGTGGCTTATTAGATATTACAGATAACATTGAACGCGGCGAAGTAGTGCCAGCTAAAGATGTTGTTCGTCATGATGAAGATGATGCATATCTAGTAGTAGCAGCGGATAAAGGCACGGCTACTTTCTCTGATATCGCCAATGGCATAGCAAATGAATATAACTTCTGGCTAGGTGATGCTTTTGCATCGGGTGGTTCAGTTGGTTATGACCATAAAAAAATGGGTATTACAGCTAAAGGTGCGTGGGAGTCTGTAAAACGTCATTTCCGTGAAATGGACATAGATTGTCAAACGACTGACTTTACAGTGGTAGCTATAGGCGATATGGCAGGCGATGTATTTGGTAATGGTATGTTGTTATCTAAACATATTCGTTTACAAGTTGCATTTAACCATATGCACATTTTTGTTGACCCGAACCCTGATGCAGCTACGTCTTACCCAGAACGTGAGCGTTTATTTAATATGCCACGCTCATCTTGGGAAGATTACAATAAAGACCTTATTTCTGCAGGTGGTGGTGTTTTCTCTCGTGCGGCTAAATCAATTACATTAAGCCCTGAAATGAAAAAAATGCTTGGCACTAAAAAAGCAAGCATGACGCCAAGCGAACTAATGAAAGCATCTCTAATGATGGACTTCGATTTACTGTGGAATGGCGGTATCGGAACATACATTAAAAACTCTAAAGAAACCGATGCAGATGTAGGGGATCGTGCAAACGACGCGCTTCGCATAAATGGTAAAGATTTAGGTGCTAAAATTATAGGTGAGGGCGGTAACTTAGGTGCTACTCAACTTGGTCGTATTGAATTTGCTGCTAAAGGCGGTCGTGTTAATACTGACTTTATTGATAATGTGGGTGGCGTTGCCTGTTCAGATAACGAAGTTAACATTAAGATTTTACTTAATGGCTTGGTTGCTGAAGGTGACTTAACACGTAAACAACGTGATGAGCTGCTTTACTCAATGACGGATGAAGTATCTGAGTTAGTATTAAAAGATTGTTATCGTCAAACGCATACTATTTCAATTACGCAATCTAAAGGCACTTCTACTCTTAAAGAAAAAGTACGCTTTATTCATGCGCTTGAAAAAGAAGGCAAGTTAAATCGTGCAATTGAGTTTATTCCAAGTGATGAAGAATTAGCCGAGCGTGCTGCAGCAGGTAAAGATTTAACTCGACCAGAGCTTTCTGTACTTGTTTCGTACGCTAAAATGGTATTAAAAGAATCGTTAGTAAGTGATGAAATTACAGAAAATCCTTATTATCGTCAGTTATTAGTTAAGTCATTCCCACGTCCACTACGTGAGAAGTTTAATGACGCGATGAATAATCACCCACTTCGTAAAGAAATTATCGCAACTAAACTAGCGAACAGCATAGTTAACGATATGGGCTTAAATTTCATGGTACGTATGCATGAAGAAACAGGCGCTAACGAAGCTGAAATTGCGACGTGTTATTCTATTGCGAGTGAAATTTTTGAAATGCGCGATACATGGTCATCTATCAGCGCACTTGATAATAAAATACCAGCAGCTGTTCAAACCGAAATGCTTTATCAGCTTCGTCGTACAGTTCGCCGTGCTACACGTTGGTTTTTACGTCATCGCAATAAATCACAAACAATTGAGCAAGGAATTGAATTTTTTGCACCAACGTTTAAAGACTTAAGCGATAACTTAAATACATACATGATTGAAAAAGAAAATGATCGTATTGTAGTTGAGGCCAATAAGTTAGTAGAAAGTGGTGTGCCTGCAGATATTGCTAAGCGTATTGTTTCGTTATCGAGCTTGTTCTCAGTAATGGATTTAGCTGAAGTTGCAAATAGCTCAACGCGAAGTATTTCGATGGTATCGAATACTTACTTTAAGTTAGGCGCTAGAATGGGATTACATTGGTTCTTAGAGCAAATAACTAAGCAGCCGGTAGCAAATCATTGGCAAGCATTAGCTCGTTCTTCTTATCGTGAAGAGTTAGATTGGCAACAACGTACACTCGCTGAAGTTGTATTAAATAGCTTTGAAGGTGATGATACTGATGTTGATAGCCAAATTGATCAATGGATGGATAGCCAAGAATTGCTATTACAACGTTGGAAACAAATGTTGGCTGAGTTCAAAACATCACAAAGCCATGACTTTGCTAAGTTCTCAGTAGCATTACGTGAACTTATGTTGTTAAGTCATAACTGTGATACCCCAGTTAAATAATTTAACGTATGTATTATTATTTCTATCGTAAATAATAAGTTAATCGTTAAAATTGCTATATAATACCTCGGCCTTGTCTGAGGTATTTTTTTGTCTATTTTTTATTAGAGGATTATATTGATGTTTTATGATTTAGCTCGCCGCTTTATGTTCACCCGTGATGCGGAGTGGGCACATGAATTTGCTCTTAATAATCTTCGTCGTTTTGCAAATACACCTTTAAACGTAGCATGGTCGCAAAGTGTTGCAGACAGACCTGTAAATTTTTTAGGTCTCGAATTTAAAAACCCAGTAGGGCTTGCCGCCGGGCTTGATAAAAATGCTGAATGTATAGATGCATTTAGCCAAATGGGTTTTGGTTTTATTGAAGTCGGTACCGTAACACCACGACCTCAAGTAGGTAATGACAAACCGCGTATTTTCAGACTTCCAGAGTCAAATGCGATTATTAATAGAATGGGCTTTAATAATAAAGGTGTTGATAATTTAGTTTCTAATGTGAAAGCCGCAAAATATAAAGGTGTGTTAGGCATTAATATAGGTAAAAATAAAGACACACCTAACGAACAAGGCAAAGATGATTACATTCACTGTATGCGTAAAGTGTTTGAACACGCATCTTATATTACAGTAAATATCTCCTCGCCAAATACGCCAGGTCTGCGTGATTTACAGTATGGTGCAGCGCTTGATGATTTACTGCAAAGCCTGAAAAATGAACAGCTCGATTTAATTGCAAAACACAATAAACAAGTACCAATGCTCGTAAAAATAGCGCCAGATCTTGATCAAATTCAAATAGAGCAAGTAAGTGAATCATTATTGAATAATAATATTGATGGTGTAATTGCAACAAATACGACCTTAGAACGTAGTGCTGTTATTGGTCAGCAATATGCAGATGAAGCTGGTGGTTTATCTGGACACCCTGTAAGAATGCGCTCTACAGAAGTAGTAAGTGAGTTAAAACGCTTAACTCAAGGCAAGCTTCCTATTATTGGTGTTGGCGGTATTGATGATGCTGCATCGGCAAAAGAAAAGATGGATGCAGGCGCTGATTTGGTACAAGTTTATACTGGGTTCATATATAAAGGTCCACAATTAGTCAAATCGATCCTGAACGGCTTATAAGGATCAGTTATCTAAGCTTTTGATCGTTCGATAAATGTTCTAAGTAAACATATATCTAATGGTTAAAAGCAGTTATACTCTAAGCTTATTGTATTATAAAAATTATTTAACTAAGCAAGGAGGAGTATATGTTACAAGCATCTAAGCAATGGCAATGGATTACTTGCTCTAATACTAATCGCTTATTGCTTGATTTGAATGATGATATGCAATTATGTACTCCTTATAAATTAAGGCAACTAACTGATTCTGTATTTAAAAATCCTTATTTTAGTATTGAAGATGCTGCATTTTATGAACAAGTATATAATTACTTGGCAGGGTTTGAAATTTGGAATTCAGCCCAAGTATGCCAAATATCGCTAAATGCAACAGCTGTGAAGTACCACTTAAAGCCGGTTTTAGCCAAAAGTTGGTTTTTTAAAGAATATACTGGCTCAGAACCAAGTGTTGAAGCTGTTATAAAATTAACATCTAAAGTACAGTCTGGTGATTTTTTAATTGTAGAGCATTGCCCTGATGCGTCTATTTGTTTAAATTTAAGTGAAAATTTCAAACTTGATGAAAATTTATCATTAGCACAGTTTGAAGTTATTCGTATTTTGAATAATCGTGTACATCCTATCCTAAATCAGCAATATCAAAGCCAAACCGCCTAACCAAATTTACCTTATAAGCGTGTGTTTATGGCGTGTTTGTATGCCAACCTATGTTATAATCCTGCGCAATTAGCTATTAAGGGTTATTACTTTGCAATTTATCGCACTTACTTCTATCGGAATCGAAAATTTATTGGTTGATGAACTAACAGAACTTGGCGCAACTGTGTCTAAGCAAACTGTGGGTTCAGTTCGTTTTGAGGCTGACTCATTACTGGCGCAAAAGGTTTGTTTATCAAGTCGTTTTGCTACGCGTGTGCTTATGCTTATTGAAGAAAAAGAAGGCGTAGATGACAAAAGTAGCCTGTATAACTTTGCCCGCTCGCAACCTTGGCAAGAATGGTTTGGACCAACGCAAACATTCGCAGTTGATTTCAATGGTACTAACGACTCACTAAAAAATACACAGTTCTCTGGTCTTGTTATAAAAGATGCAATTGTTGATTATTTTAATGATTTATTTGAACAGCGCCCAAATGTTGATAAACAAGACGCTAACGTACGAGTTGTCGCTCGTTTAAATCGTTATGGCGTATCAATGTATATTGATTACTCTGGTCCGCGTTTATCTGAACGTGGTTACCGCCAAGGTCAAGGTAAAGCGCCTATTAAAGAGCATCTAGCTGCTGCATTAATTAAACGAAGTGGCTGGNCAACCGTTATTTGATCCGTGTTGTGGTGCAGGTACTATTTTAATTGAAGCCGCTGGTATGGCGCGAAACGAAGCACCTGGGCTATTTCGTGAAGGGTTTGCTTTTGAGCGCCTACCTAGCTTTAGAGCTGTTAAGTTTCAAGAATTAAAAGAAGAGTTACTCGCAAATATTACCGATCCTAAGCTTTGGTTAATAGGTCATGATTATGATGCCCAAGTGTTAGGAAAAGCGATTGATAATGCTAAACGAGCTGAGCTTGATGATGTTATTAAATTTAAGCAAAGCGATGCAACTAAGTTAACTGCTGTTGCTAAATTACCGGGTGTGGTTATTTCCAATTTACCTTATGGTGAACGTATTGGTTCTATGGCTGAGCTTGTCGATTTACATCGTAATTTAGGTGTTGGTTTTAAAAAGCATTTTAATCATTGGAAGCTTGCGTTATTAGGAATGGATGAAAGCTTATTTAAGCTTTTAAAACTGGTTCGTCTTAAGCGCTATAAGTTTAAAAATGGTCCATTAGATGTTGAACTTAACTTATATCAATTAGATGATAAGCAAGTAAGCTTAACTACAGATGATAAAAAAGCCCTTAATTTTGAAGGCTCAACGTCGTTTGCTAATCGTTTAAAAAAGAACAAGCAAGGTCTAAAAAACTGGCTTAAGCAAAATGAGATTAATGCTTATCGTGTTTATGAAGCCGATATTCCAGAGTACAACGTTGCTGTTGATATTTATGGCGATTCAGCTGTTATTTTTGAATATGCAGCACCTAAAGAAATTGATGAAAAAACCTCTGAAAAACGCTTACAAGATGTAATTAGCTTAACATCTCAGCAGCTTAAAATAGCGCCTGAAAATATAGCTGTAAAAGTGCGTAAAAAGCAAAAAGGCGAAGATCAATACACCGCAATGGCTAAACAAAACCGTACTATGGTTGTTGAAGAGTTTGGTGCTAAGTTTAAAGTAAACTTATTTGATTATTTAGACACCGGTTTATTTTTAGATCACCGTTTAATGCGACGTTATATTCAAGACAACGCCAAAGATAAACGCTTTTTGAACCTGTTTGCATACACTGGCACAGCCTCTGTACATGCTGCGTTAGGTGGTGCTAAAGCAATAACTACCGTTGATTTATCAAAAACTTATTTAAAATGGGGTCAAGACAACTTCGATTTAAATAATATCAATAATACGCGATACCGCTTTGAGCAAGCAGATTGTTTAAAATGGTTAGAGCACGCAACGTCACAGTACGATTTAATATTTTTAGATCCACCTACGTTCTCTAATTCAAAACGAATGAAAGATGCATTTGACGTTCAAAGCGATCATATTAAATTATTAACGTGGGTTAAAAAGATTTTAAGCCCATCAGGTACCTTAATTTTTTCTAATAACAAACGTGGCTTTGTAATGGATGAGGTTGGCTTAATTGGTTTAGGTTTAAAAGCCGTTAATATTTCAGATAAAACGTTATCACCTGATTTTAAACGTAATAAAAAAATTCATAATAGCTGGTTGATCACTCATGGCTAAGTGGATTTTATACCACACAGATGGTTGCCATTTATGCGAGCAAGCAGAGCAACTCATTATGCCGTTACTTGGTAATAGTAAGACACTATTACCAATTGATATTATGACTGATGAGCAGCTTATTGCTGAGTATCAAATCAGTATTCCCGTATTAAAAAGTGAAAAAGGCGAGTTATTATTTTGGCCTTTTACCTCACACACTGTGCGTGAATTTTTAGCGCAAACAGAATAAGAGTAAATAAGAACTATGGATTTAATTAGAATTTTAAAAGCACAACTTGCCTTTGGTACTCATGCTTTACTTAACAAAGCAGATGCAGTGATTGAAAGTGGCGAACGAGTGTGTGTTGTAGGTCGAAATGGTGCAGGTAAGTCAACTCTATTAAAAGTGCTTGATGGCGAAGTTGTATTAGATGATGGTGAAATAAATCAGCTAGGTGGGATCCGAGTTTCTCGTTTAGAACAAGATCCACCAAAAGGCGCAAATGGCACTGTATTTGATTATGTTGCGCAAGGTATGCCTGAAATTGCTAACTTATTGATTGATTTCCATCATGTAAGTAATGAGCTTCAAACAGAGTGTAACGATAAGTTATTAAATAAACTTGAGCGTTTATCAAACCAATTAGAAGCAGTTGACGGCTGGCGCTTTGATAGCCGTATTCAACTAGTTTTGACACAATTAGAACTAACGCCAGAAGCTAAATTAGAATCTCTTTCAGGTGGTTGGTTACGTAAAGTGGCACTTGCACGTGCACTCGTTAGTGAACCTGATTTATTACTACTTGATGAGCCAACAAACCATTTAGACATGGCAAGCGTAATGTGGCTTGAGCAATTTTTAAAAGAGTTTAAAGGCGGAATCGTATTTATATCGCATGACCGTGCGTTTATTCGTGCTGTTGCTACGCGTATTTTAGATTTAGACCGTGGTAAGCTTATTTCGTACCCTGGTGATTACGCTACGTACTTAGAGCAAAAAGCCCATGATTTAAAAGTAGAAGAAAGCCAAAATGCATTGTTCGATAAGCGTTTAGCCGAAGAAGAAACGTGGATTCGCCAAGGCGTTAAAGCACGAAGAACCCGTAATGAAGGTCGAGTTCGTGAGTTAAAACAGCTTCGTACGGAGCGTAAACAACGTGTTGATCAAGTTGGTAAAACTGATTTCAATATTGAAACGGCTGACCGCTCTGGTAAGTTAGTATTTGAAGCTAAGCATCTTTGTCATGCATTTAAAGACAAAGTTATTGCTGATGACTTTTCTACACTTGTAATGCGCGGCGACAGAATTGGCTTAGTCGGTCCAAATGGTATTGGTAAAACAACATTATTAAAATTAATGTTTGGCGATTTAGTGCCAGACAGCGGTGAGACTAAGCAGGGTGTTAATTTAGAGTTTGCTTACTTTGACCAATATCGTGAAAAACTTGATGAAGAAGCCACTGTTCAAGATAACGTTGCTGAAGGCAAACAAGAAGTAATGATGGGTGGGCGCTCGCGTCATGTTTTAGGTTACCTACAAGACTTCTTATTTCCGCCAGCCCGCGCTCGTACTCCAGTTAAAGCACTCTCTGGTGGTGAAAAGAACAGATTACTATTAGCTAAATTGTTTTTAAAACCTTCAAATATTCTTGTTCTCGATGAGCCTACGAATGATTTGGACATTGAAACACTTGAGTTATTAGAGGATATAATTAATCAATATCAAGGTACTGTGCTGATAGTAAGCCATGACCGTGAATTTATTGATAATACATGTTCGAGTGTTTGGGCATTTGAAGGTAATGGTAAAGTTACTGATATTGTTGGTGGTTACAGCGATTACGAAGCTTATGTTAACTACTTAGCCGAACAAGAAAAAAAAACTCAACAGCAACCAGTAAAAAAGGTTGAAAAAGTAGTCGCTCCTGTAGCTAAACCTGCAGCTAAGGCAAATAAACTTTCTTACAAATTAAAGCTTGAATTAGAGCAACTACCAAATAAAATGGAAAAACTTGAGGCTGATATTGAAGCTCAACAAGCTGTAGTTAGTAATTCAGACTTTTTTAAACAAGAAAGTGATGTAACTACTAAAGCATTGAACCATTTAGCACAACTTGAGTCTGACCTTGAAGCTGCCCTTGAGCGCTGGGAAGAACTTGAAGAATTACAGAATCAGTAGTAAGGATTAAAATGAAATATAAATTACTCGCTGCCAGTATTTTAGCAACACTGAGTACATCAGCAATAAGTGCAACATACCAATTAACTGAATTAGGTACACTTGAAGGTGCTAAACATTCTTACGTTACTGATGTAAGTGAAAGCGGGCATATGATCGGTGCAGCAAATGGTTTGTATAATCTGCCAATCGACACTAGTTACATAGACTTTACAGAAAATGTTGTCGAAAGTGCTTACTCAAGTGAAGAAAATGCTTTTGAGTTAAGTGATAAAGTAATTACTTTCACTTTAGATGATATAGAAAACAATAATGCGGTTGATAATAACCCAGATGCTCATGATTTTATGGTTAGCTTTTTAGGTAGTAGTACTCTAGGAATCACATCAAACTTTGAGTATCAAAAATTAAGTTCATTAGTGGGTGTAATCTACAACAATGATAGCGTAGCTGAGCAACCATTATTTGATGTTGCTTCAGTTGATTATGATGGATTAACCCGCTCAAACACTAATTTTTATAATGCGGTAAGTGAAGATGGTGTCTCTGTAGGTTGGGGTAGCGCGCCTTATGATAAAGTGCTGTTTACACCTGATGATGAAGATGATGCCGAAACATGGTTTACTCATGAATTTATTGAACGTGGAATGGTCGTTAGTGCCGATGGCTTACAAGTACCTTTAGTACCAGAGTTTAATGAGTATGGCGGTACAAGCCGCGCAAACGATATTATTAAAACGAATAGTGGTTATACGGTTGTTGGCAATGTATCTATAGATATACCAGAAGATAGATTAGAAAACATAGACGATAATTGTGATAACGAAGATGAACCGACTTCTGTTTGTATTAACTTATTAAATTCATCAGCAAGCGTATTTAATAAACGAGCTGTTAAATGGGAACTGGATGAGTTTTTAAATATTAACTCTACCGAGATTCTAGGCTTAGCTTTTGCTCCTGATGAAGATGAAACAGAGGACGATGCTTACACGAGTACTGCACTAGCTATAAATGAAAATGGCACTGTAGTTGGCTCATCTCACACTCGTTATTACAATAACGATAGTACTATCATAACTATGCCAGTGTATTTTAAAGATGGAAATGTAATTGATTTTATTGATCAAGAAGATGATTGGATATCTGGTAAATCATTAGCTATAAATGATAATGAAGTTATTGCAGGTTATGCAGTTAAATTTATTGAAGGCTCGCAAAGAAGTCAGTTCTTTTATCATGACATTAATACTGGCAGCACAGTCTTTCCTACAGGTTACTTCTCGAGTTCAAGTTCTTATGGTAACGATATAAATAACCAAGGTTACATTGTTGGTGAAGGCGAAGTAGGTGTTTCTGATAATACTCGTCGTAAAGAAGCATTTATTTATAAGATTGGTGAAGACAAAATCACCAATTTAAATGACTTACTACCATGTTTTGAATCTGATGGTGAAACTAGTTATGCTTATACTATGGCTGAGGCTAAAGTAATTAATGAAAATAACGAAATTTTTGGTGTAGCTACAAAAACCGTTGAAAAACGAGATACGCTAGGTGGCATTGTTACCGACGTTAATGGCAATACTGAATTTGAAAGTGTGGCTGTTGCAGTAAAACTTACCCCTATTGCTAATGGTGAAGTAGATAGTTGTTCTGTTGCTGAGCTTGAAGAAAATGAGCGTAGCTCTGCAAGCTTCCCTTGGTATACATTATTTTTATTACCACTGGTTGGTTTAAGACGTATATTTCGTTTTTAAATTATTAAATAATAAATATAAAAAAACCCAACTTTAATAAGTTGGGTTTTTTTTCGTCTATAGTAATTAGAATGTAATTAACATTAAACTAATTACTTAGTGCGCGTTGACCACGCTTTGATAACAGAGCGTCGCCAAATTATATCAATACCAAAATAACCGATGATTGAAGCAATAGAAGCACACACTAGTGAGCCTAGTAAAAATGCTGGACCAATAGTCTCTATACTTTCTAAAAACCAAGACCAACTAGCTTCAAAAACAAAGTGCTGCTCAGGTTGATTTAGTATTAATGTACCAACGAGATACGAGCCGTAAAAAATAGGTGGCATAGTTAAGGGGTTAGTAAGCCAAACTAGCGCGACAGATATAGGAAGGTTAACTCTAAATACAATTGCAAAAGCGGCCGCTAAAACCATTTGAAAAGGAACAGGGATGAAAGCAAAGAATAACCCAACAGCAAAAGCGCCACGTGCAGAGCGTCTGTTTAAGTGCCAAAGATTTGCGTCCTGCAAAAGATGTCCAAAAATTCTTAGTGATTTATGATGTCTAATTTTATTTGGATTAGGTAAAAATCTTTGGATCGTTTTTTTAGCCATTTAAAGCAACCATTTACATCAGTGTGGATAAGTCTTGGGTTTGTAATTGGGTGTATTGCAACCGTATTTTATTATCAGACCCTTGAATTTACAGTATTCACAATTTCTATCCTTATTGTGAGCGCTTATTTTAAGCCGTTTTTAAACGTATTGTTAGGCTTTATTTGCTCTATTTGTTGTATAGCACTACATTTTTATTTTTTTTATGATTTCGGCGCTCAAATTTCGAATGAAAAGTACACATATCAAACAAAACTGATAGTTGAAGATGTTATTTCAGATAAGCGGCCTCAGTATATAAAAGCCAAAATATTAACATTGGATGACAAAAGCTATTCGTATTTTAGAGCACCGAATGCAATGTTGAGTGTGAATTCGGAACAACTACTATCAGTTGGTGATACTTTTGATGCAACAATCCATTTAAAGTCTTTTCGAAGTAATAAAAATTTTAATGTTTTTGATAATGAGCGGTATGCGTTTACTCAAAAAATATTTTTTAAAGGTAAGGTTTTAAATAAGCAATTAGCTATCACTTATAAAAAAGAACACAGCCGTGTGTTTGGTTACCGTAAATTCATTCAAACAACATATAAAAACACGCAGCTTCAATGGCTTTATTATGCGTTACTTACTGGTGATAAATCACTGATGAGTTTTGATAATAAGCAATTAATGCAATCTCTTGGTTTAAGTCACTTACTAGCTATATCGGGGTTGCACATAGGACTTATTTTTGGTTTTGGATATATAACAACGCGATTTTTATTTAAAAAGATCAATTACGTAGGAAATCAGACAAAAAATTTATCTATTATTTATAGTTTTGTAGGTTTTGTAACCGCTTTTATTTATGTTTATTTAAGTGATTTTTTAGTTTCAGCCACACGGGCATTGATTATGTTAGGCTGTTATTTATTGCTATATTTTTTAGCTAAACAGCCATTGCGATGGCGCAGCATTTTATTTGCGCTTGTAATTGTGTTGCTCATAAACCCCTTTAATGTATTAAACCCTGGACTGTATTTTTCATTTTTAGCTGTCGCTATTATTTTTATAGTTGTAAATAAAATCCCTGTTTTAAATACGTCATTTTTAAACAAAATTATAGCTTTAGTTTTGATTCAAATAGCTTTGTTTATCGGGTTAATGCCATTGTCACTCTACTTTTTTAATGGTGTTAGTTTAGCTGGTTTAGTGTTGAATTTAATCGCTATTCCATTATTGTCTTTTATTATCATGCCCATGCTAATTATAATTACATTAATAAGTAGTGTGTTGGATATGAGTATTCTTATATGGATATTAGATAACAGCCTTAATTATTTATTTAAATTACTTGTAATGATTCCAGATCATTTAAGTTGGATAAGCGCAGATGAAATTAGTTCCTCGCTTGTTGTTTTTTCGTATATAACCATCTTAATATTCTATTTATTACCTTACAGATGGTTGGCATTTATTCCATTAAGCACCTTATTAATAAATTATTTATTGACAGAAAAATCTCACTGGCAGTTGCATGTTTTTGATGTTGGTCATGGTTTAATGATACTGCTCGAAAAAGATAAAAATGCTCTAGTATATGATTTTGGACCGAGTTACTTTAACCGTTTTAGCCGAACTCGCAGTATTTTGCTGCCCTACATTCAAGCAAATAAATTAATTGTTTCTACTTCAATTTTGAGCCATGAAGACAATGATCATGCCGGTGGGGTTGATCATTTTATCGATGCTGGCTTTGCACTGAGTTTTAAACAGTTTCACCCTGATAATTTACAAAGCGTGTGTAAAGTAACCACAGCTAACTTTTATGGATTAATAGTTGAAAGTTATAAAACGACTGGATTTGGTAATGAAAATGATGACTCATGTGTAGTTAGAATATCAGATGAAAATTACAGTGTTTTATTAACGGGTGACATTTCTAAACAACGAGAAGCGCAACTACTAAAAGGTGGTTATTTACTTCAAAGCACTGTAATGCTTAGTCCGCATCATGGTAGTGATACTTCTTCGAGTGAGGCTTTTATAGATAAGGTAAATCCAAAAATAGTTATTCACTCAAGTGCTTATCAAGGGCAGTGGGGTTTTCCTAAAGACGAAGTTGTAGCACGGTATAATAAAATTAATGCCAAGCAATATAGTACAGGTAAGCAGGGGCAAATTAGTATTAAGTTTTATAGTAGTGATATTAGCGTGATAACTGCAAGACAACAGGAAAGTTATTGGTTTATTAAAGATTGACGTTTTGTTTTATCGCCCCTGAGGATACAATAGAGACTGTAATTGTATAAAGAGAGTGTTATGGATCAAAGTACTACACAAATTTATAAACGACTTGTTTCTTACGTTGGTGCGTATAAGTCTGTCGCCTTCGTCGCTATTATAGGAATGATAGGGTATTCAGGTATGGATGCTTTGTTTATTCAGTTAATGAAGCCATTTATAGATGAAGGACTGAATCAGAGAAATGCTGATGTATTAAAATATGCCCCATTTGTGGTTATTGCTTTGGTAATAGGGCGTGGTATTTTTAACTTTATGTCGTCATATTGTTTAAGCTATGTAGGCTCACAAGTTGTACGATCTCTTCGTCAAGAATTATTCGAACACATTTTACATTTACCTGTTTCTTTTCATGATAAAAACTCAACGGGCGATTTAATTTCTAAAATTACGTTTGATACTGAACAGGTTCAACAGGCAATAACTAAAGCGTTGCTAATCGTTGTTCGAGAAGGGGCATTTGTTGTCTTTTTACTTGCTCTTATGTTTTACACTAGCTGGAAATTGTCACTGATATTTTTAGTGATTATTCCATTAGTGGCTATTATTGTTGCCGTCGTTTCTAAACGTTTTCGCCATATATCAAAAAATATTCAATCGGCTATGGGGCAAGTTACCCGTAGTTCAGAACAAATGCTGAGCGGGCATAAAGTTATTCATGGGTTTGGTGGGCAAGACCAAGAAATAAGTAAATTTTCTAAAATTAATAATCATAACCGCCAG
>NZ_AUTQ01000065.1 GCF_000498095.1 Pseudoalteromonas sp. TB64 | reverse complement strand
AATACTAAAGGAGAACTGTGTGGTAGTAATAGAAATAATAATTGTATTAGCAATTTGGTTTGCAAGTGGACATGCAATAAGTAAAATTTATTTTAAGGCTGGATTTAAAGACACGCCAATATTTGTATTTTGGATTCCAGCACTAAACCTGGCGTTTTTGTTTTATTTAGCTTTCTCAGAATGGCCTAGATTTAAGGAGAATGTATAATGGGTTTTATTATAGCTACCGCAATTTGGGCATTGATAGCGTTTGCAGGTTGGCGCGTATTTACTAGAGCTGGTTTTAAAGGCTGGATGGGTTTTCTTTTTTTAATTCCTGTAGTTAATTTTATAGCATTGTTATATTTAGCTCATAAAGATTGACCTATTGAGAATACACAAAACTAGCAAGAGGCTATTGGGTAAATGGTGTCAAATTTTGATTCCATACATCAAAACATAAATTAGTTAAAAGCTTTTGAGATAGGCTAGGGGAATGCTTTAAATGTAAAACATCGGCGAATTCTTATATGTAATATGCGCCGATGTTTATACTTTATTCAAAAAGAGCCAATGACTTGTGAGCTATTAAGCCTTAGTCTTGTTTGCGGTAAAGGCTTATTAAGCATATCGCTAAAAGTAACGTTGCAATCATGCCTGAGGCGCCAGCAACAGCTGATGGAAGAAATCCATCACGGCCAAAGGTAATTAAAATACCATTGGCTAACATTGCAGCTCCGCCAGCTAAGGCTGTAAGTCCGCCAATTGCTTTGCCACCTTTAGTAAATAGTAGTAAATAGGGTCAAATCTTGACTTCATACATCAAAACATAAATTGGTTAAAAGCTTTAATTAACAGTGACACCCATGCTAAATTTTGCTCTTTTTAAAGTTAAGGACTACGTTTTAGTTAGTACAAAATGCATAAACATGACACCCATCCTAAATTTTGCTGTAAATGAAATAAAACCCTTAAGGGATGGATTTTCTCCAAATCTAAGGAAATTGAAGTTGCAGAGTTTATCAAAGCGAACAGTTAGTTACTCTCAAAAAATTGGGTTTGCCATAAAGCTGCATAACAAGTTGTTCAACAAGGAAAAAATACAATTGGCTATCTCTCTTCGCTCGAATTGTAGCTAACTAAATTTTCCCTGTTAACAGAGAAGTGAGGCTGTAGAATTAATCTTCTTAAAGAAAATAGTCAGTTCTATTAGTTTCAAATGCATTACCTAATACTTTAAAAACGCTAAGAGTTAATTACAGGGGCTCGTTTTTTAATTGAATTTGGCTGTTGGAGTTATTCTACAGTCTCTTTATGTTTACTTAATTTTTCTACCAGCAGTGAGGTATCATGAAAAAAGATATATACGAAAATGCACAAGAAATTCTTAAAGATGATAATGAATTAAAGGAATTTGCTGAACTGAATCGATTTACAGTTGAGGCGGCCAAAAAATTATTAGAACGCCTTATGGAAAAGCCTGAAATGGCGCAAGAATATAAAGACTACATTTTTGCCAGTGAACGAAGTGAGGACTTTAAAGGGTATACCGCAGGGGAAGAAAAAGGCTACTCAAGAGGTCATGAAGCTGGCTTTGCGAAAGGCGCTGCCCTAGGCGTTTTAGGAACTTTGACCTTGGCAGGCTTGGCTCTTCTTACTAGGCTTCGTTAAACATAACAACACGCCCTGTGAAGCTAAAGGGGTCACCCATTAGAAAATTCCGGTCAAGCAGGCAGCTGTGTTTTCTTGATCTTTTTATTCAAAAACCAAGTGTTCTTATTATTTAAACTTAATTTAAATATGACTACGCACCTAGTAATGACGTCGATTGGTGTGAATATGCACCAGTCACCCATATGAATTTAGGCAGTTTAATTAAGCATTATTGATGATTAATTAAGGCCCTTGGCTTTCGCCTCAGTCATCGTTTAGTACCAATGTCAGTCCAGTTTCTGGCTGTGTTTACACACTGCGCTGTAACAAGT
>NZ_AUTQ01000064.1 GCF_000498095.1 Pseudoalteromonas sp. TB64 | reverse complement strand
CCGCCTGTACGTGCCATTACAACTAATACTTCGGTTTCGCCAGCGCCCGATATAAACATTTTTGAGCCGTTAATAACGTACTCATCGCCCTCAAGCACGGCTTTAGTTTTAAGTGATGCGGCATCTGAACCCGAACCTGGCTCTGTTAAACAGTAAGAGGCAAGTAGCTCGCCCATTACTAATTGCTCTACGTATTGATCTTTAACTGCATCGGTACCAAAACTTGCTACCATCCACGTTGCCATATTATGAATGGTCAACATGGCCGTGGTTGCTGTACAGCCCATAGCAAGCTGTTCAAAAATAATACTCGAATCTAAACGCGATAAACCAAGTCCGCCGGCTTCCTCTGGCGTGTATAAACCACAAAATCCAAGCTCGCCCGCTGCTTTAATCGTGTCTTTAGGAAAAATATGTTCGCGATCCCACTTTGCTG
The DNA here is from genome assembly GCF_000498095.1 of Pseudoalteromonas sp. TB64. Taxonomy (GTDB): domain Bacteria; phylum Pseudomonadota; class Gammaproteobacteria; order Enterobacterales; family Alteromonadaceae; genus Pseudoalteromonas. Next base: position 5,722 of record NZ_AUTQ01000064.1, on the reverse strand, counting down.
CATAGGGTGCGAGTTCTGACTCTGCAAATTGACGTGCAGTTTGTGCAAAAGCTTGTTGATCTTCTGATAAATTAAAGTCCATGGTAGAGACCTCTTTAGTTGTGTGTTTGTTGTTGCGTGTCGTTTTCCCATTACAGGAATAGTTAGTGACGAGCAGCGAAGACTTATGTGTGTTGTGTGTGAAGTAGCCTTCGCGCCCATCTTTTTTATTATTAGTTATTTAGTTATTCGTTTTAATCATGATTACTTTAAGTTAATGCTCATGTTTGGACCAGACGCAATGTCGTCTTCAAACCAACGTGAGGTAATCGTTTTAGTTTCTGTGTAAAAACGAATACCTTGTTTACCGTACGTGTGTGTATCGCCGTAAAACGAGCCTTTCCAACCAGTGAACGAAAAGAATGGAAGTGGCACCGGAATTGGCACATTAATACCGACTTGGCCCACTTCAATTTCGTGTTGGAATTTACGAGCCACTGCGCCGCTTGACGTAAATAACGAGGTACCGTTACCGTAAGGGCTGTCGTTAATAAGTGCGATTGCTTCATCAAGCGTGTTTACAAACATACACGCTAGTACTGGGCCAAATATTTCTTCTTTGTATAAATCCATCTCTTTGGTTACGTCAGTAAATAACGTTGGGCCAACCCAGTTACCTTGCTCATACCCTTCAACCGTAAAGTCAGAACCATCAATTAAACAGGTAGCGCCTTGCTCTTTACCACCGGCAATGAGTGATAAAATACGTGCTTTTGCTGCTTTTGATGTTTGTGGACCGTATGCCGCATTAGCATCATCCCACACGCCTGGGCGTACATTTTCAAAGCCTGCTTTAATTTCATCTACCCATTCGCTTGCTTGACCTACAAATACAGCAACCGAAATACCCATACAACGTTGGCCAGCTGCACCGACCGATGCGCCTACTAGGTTGTTTACAACGTGCGATTTACTTGCATCAGGCATAATAACCATGTGATTTTTAGCGCCAACACACGCTTGCACACGTTTAAGATTTTGTGTGCCTTTAGAATAAATATAAGCACCTACACCACACGAGCCAACAAACGAAATAGCGCGCACTGCTTTATCTTCTAGTAAGCGGTCTACTTGTGGTTTTGTACCGTGAACAACTTGTAATACGCCTTTTGGTGCGCCGGCTTCAATAAATAGCTCTGCTAAGCGCATTGGTGTAAGTGGATCTTGCTCAGACGGTTTTAAAATAAAGGTGTTGCCACACACAATAGCCAGCGGGAACATCCAAAGTGGGATCATTGCAGGGAAGTTAAACGGAGTAACGCCCGCACACACGCCAAGTGGCTGCATGTAAGAATACGTATCGATTTTACGCGCTACGTTTTCCATTGTTTCACCCATCATTAATGATGGTGCGTTCGCTGCCTGTTCTACTACTTCAATACCACGCCAAACATCGCCTTTTGCATCTTCAAATGTTTTACCCAATTCGTGGCAAATAATGGTAGCAAGCTCATCGTGATGTTCTTTTAATAGCGCAGCGTACTTCATCATAATGCGTGCACGTTCAGTAATGGGTACGTCTTTCCATGTTTTAAACGTCTCAGAGGCTGAGGCAATTGCCGCGTCCATTTCTGACTCGGTGGTGCATGGCACTTGTGCAAGTACTTCTTGAGTTGCTGGGTTTATAACGTCGATAAGCTCTTTAGACGCTGATTGAATAAATTCGCCATTAATAAGTAGTGGAACTTGGTGCATAATTAAATCCTAGTGTGTGAGTTGTGTGTTCTCTTTAAAATTGGTAGCGCCGCTTTGTTAGTATTATGAGTGCAGCGCTTTTATAGTTATTCGTATAGCTTTCTTATAACTATTTAATACCTAGTTAATACGCTTCTACGGCCATAGCAACTGCTTCACCGCCGCCAATACATAAAGACGCAATGCCTTTTTTAAGGCCTCGGTTTTTAAGGGCATGAATAAGCGTTACTAAAATACGCGCGCCGCTTGCACCAATTGGATGACCCAATGCACATGCACCGCCATTCACGTTTACTTTGCTTTCATCAAGTTTTAACTCGTTAATAGCCAGCATGGTTACCATGGCAAATGCTTCGTTAATTTCCCAAAGGTCAACATCGGCGGTTGTCCACCCTGCTTTTTCAAGTACGCTGCTTATTGCCCCTACTGGCGCAACTGTAAATTCACTTGGTTTTTGAGAATGTGTGCTGTGGGCTACAATTTTACAAAGCGGTGTTAGCCCTTGCTCTTTTGCTTTTGATTCGCTCATTAATATAAGCGCTGCGCCACCATCTGAAATTGACGATGAATTAGCGGCAGTAATAGTGCCGTCTTTTTTAAAGACTGCACGTAAGGTAGGGATTTTCTCAGGACGGGCGTTACCTGGTTGCTCGTCAATCGATACTGTTACATCGCCTTTGCGTGTTTGCATTGTGTGCGGTGCGACTTCACTATCAAAGCTACCGTTTTGTATTGCGGCTTTTGCTTTACTTAATGAGCCCAGTGCAAACGTATCCATTTGCTCACGTCCAATGCCGTATTCATCGGCGGTGTCTTGTGCAAAACAGCCCATTGCTTTGTTGTCGTAAGCGTCTTCAAGACCATCGCTCATCATGTGATCTTTTATTTCGCCATGCCCCATACGCATTCCGCCACGCGCTTTTGGAATAAAGTACGGTGCGTTGGTCATGCTTTCCATGCCACCAGCAATAGCAGATTGAATAGAGCCGGCTTTAATTAAATCGTTTGCAAGCATGGCTGCTTTTAAACCAGAGCCACATACTTTGTTAATTGTTGTAGCGCCGGTGCTAAGTGCAAGTCCTGCTTTTAACATGGCTTGGCGTGCGGGCGCTTGCCCAAGCCCTGCTGGTAATACACAGCCCATTATTACTTCGTCTATTGCATTATTAGCTAAACCAGTTTGTGCAAGTGCACTGGCAATGGCGGTAGCGCCAAGCTCGGTAGACTGCGCATCACTTAACGCTCCCATAAATCCGCCCATTGGGGTGCGTTTTGCTGCTACAATTACCACTGATTCTAAAGTCATAACTAACTCCGTTGTAATTTAATGCAAATAGTTGTTAGTATATTTGCTCTATTAATTTAGTATTCATTAATTGTTTAATACCCTTACACAATACTAACGTTTACGCCAACGTCAACTAAAAACAACTTAATTTTTGGTTTTAAAAGTGTAATTATTATTTTCCAACAGTAAGGCTGTGTCTACAACATAAAGTCAACTCATTGAATACTAACAATATGACGCAAAAAATAATACCAACACCTCTTCAAAAACACTTTCAAACCACACCAAGCTTTACCTTTACGTCAACTTCACTTATATTGGGGTTATTCGAATGAGGTAAATACAAAAATGAAACCAGATAATCAAACAAACTTTGCAAGCTCATCTAATGTACCAGCAAGTAATGAACAAACGTTTAGCATTAGCGAACTCGCTAAAGAATTTGACATTACAACCCGCTCTATCCGTTTTTACGAAGACCAAGGGCTAATAACACCAGAGCGAAACGGGCAAACCCGTATTTATTCAAAACGCGACAAAGTGCGTTTAAAACTAATACTACGCGGTAAGCGCCTTGGCTTTACATTGGCCGAAACCGGTCGTTTGTTTGAACTGTACGACGCAGATAAATCAAGCGCTAAGCAGTTGGTTACCATGCTTGACCTTATTTCAGAAAAAAAAGCAGACCTATCTCAACAAATGGACGACATTAAAGTTGTTCTTATGGAATTGGTAACAGCCGAGCGCCGCTGCCGCGACACCCTTAACAAAATAGACGAGTAAGTTTATTTTTAAAATAAAAACACACTGACAACACACACGTCACACAGGAATGAATCATGAGCACTATTTCACTATATAAAGAAATGAACTTTGGCCTTGGCGAAACTGCCGATATGATCCGCGACCACGTAAACAGTTTTTCGAGTCAGGAGATTGCCCCGCTTGCTGAAAAAACTGATTTAGATAACGCTTTTCCAAATCAACTTTGGACACAAATGGGCGAAATGGGCGTACTGGGTATGACCGTATCTGAAGAACTTGGCGGCGCCGGTTTAGGTTACTTAGAACATGTTATTGCTATGGAAGAAATTAGCCGTGCCAGTGCCTCTATAGGTTTAAGCTATGGAGCACATTCTAACCTGTGTGTTAATCAAATTAACCGTAACGGTACACAAGCTCAAAAAGAAAAATACTTACCAAAGCTTATTAGTGGCGAACACATTGGAGCTCTTGCAATGAGCGAGCCTAATGCAGGCTCTGACGTTGTATCGATGAAACTTAAAGCCGAGAAAAAAGGCGATAAGTACATTTTAAACGGTAATAAAATGTGGATCACCAATGGTCCAGATGCACACACTCTAGTTATTTACGCTAAAACAGATTTAAACGCCGGCGCTAAAGGCATTACCGCGTTTATTGTTGAGAGCAACTTTCCTGGTTTTTCAACGGCGCAAAAGCTAGACAAACTGGGCATGCGTGGCTCAAACACCTGTGAGCTGGTATTTGAAAACTGCGAAGTGCCAGAGGAAAACATTTTAGGTAACTTAAACGAAGGCGTTAAAGTACTTATGAGTGGCCTTGATTACGAACGCGTAGTACTTGCAGCAGGCCCGCTTGGCATAATGCAAGCGTGTATGGATATAGTGGTACCGTATATTCACGAGCGTAAACAGTTTGACACCCCTATTGGTCAATTTCAGTTAATTCAGGGCAAAGTAGCCGACATGTATACACAAATGAACGCTGCGCGCTCATATGTGTACACGGTAGCTCGCTCTTGTGACCGTGGTGAAACAACCCGTAAAGATGCAGCCGGTGCCATTTTATATGCAGCAGAGCTTGCGACTAAAATGGCGCTTGATGCGATTCAAATTTTAGGTGGCAATGGCTACATAAACGAATACGCAACGGGCCGCCTGCTTCGTGATGCTAAATTATACGAAATTGGTGCAGGCACATCAGAAATACGCCGCATGCTTATTGGTCGCGAACTTTTCACTGAAAGCCGTTAAGGATTAAACCATGACGATTTTAAAATCGAGCGTTAACCCTCACGATCCAACGTTTGTGCAAAACCACAAAAACATGTCGGCGCTGGTGGACGATTTACGCAGTAAAGTAGCAACAATTAGCCAAGGCGGAGGCGCTGCACTAAAGGAGCGCCACGAAGGCCGTGGTAAATTATTTGTACGCGACCGTATAAGTACGTTAATTGACGAAGGCTCACCGTTTTTAGAAATATCGCAATTTGCTGCCTTTGGTGTGTACGAACAAGCAATACCGTGCGCCGGTGTTGTAGCNCCGGTATTGGCCGTGTTAAAGGCATTGAATGCATGATTATTGCAAACGATGCCACGGTTAAAGGCGGTACATATTTTCCGCTTACTGTTAAAAAGCATTTACGCGCACAAGACATCGCAGAGCGCTGCCACTTACCGTGTATTTATCTTGTAGATTCGGGCGGTGCTAACCTGCCTGAGCAAGACGATGTATTTCCGGATAAGCTGCATTTTGGTCGTATTTTTTACAATCAAGCCCGTATGTCGGGTAAAGGTATTCCACAAATTGCCGTGGTAATGGGGTTATGTACCGCAGGTGGTGCATACGTACCGGCAATGGCAGACGAAAGCATTATTGTAAAAGATCAAGGCACTATATTTTTAGCCGGTCCGCCGCTTGTAAAAGCAGCAACAGGCG
>NZ_AUTQ01000063.1 GCF_000498095.1 Pseudoalteromonas sp. TB64 | reverse complement strand
TTTTCTTTAGAACGGCGATCTGGCATCTTTGCGCATAGGTCAGTTGTTTGTAATGTCTCATTGTAAAATCTCTTGCCGGAGAAAAAGCAGTTAGCTTATGAGCAACTGACCACTTAATCTAGCCAAAACAAGTTATGCACTTACAATTTGAATCTAGGTGTTATTACTTTTACCTACTTCGACCTGGGCTGATAATAATAAAATTATTATTGCTGCAGAAGACGCTTGGGCACCTTTTGCTAACCCAAATGGCACTGGAATGGCGCATGAAATTATAACTGCGGCATTCGCTACACAGAATGTTGATGTTGAGTTTCATGTGTTTCCGTATGCGCGTGTACTTCACTACCTAGATACAGGAACTTACATTGCGGGCTTTAATGTTCCAATAGATAAAATTACAGAACAAAAATATCTACTTGGCAGCACACCACTATACGAAGCCTATTCTGCGTACTATTACAATACGAATAAACCGTTAATAGCAGTTGATAGAGAAACCTTTAGTGGTGAATCTGTAGGTGTTGTTCGTGGGTTTGGTTATGGGCAACATCATATCGATTTAGTTTCTGAGCAGTATATATACGCCCAGCCAACAAGCTCCGATGAAGTTAATGTAAAACGTTTAATACTGGGAAGATTAGATAGTGCTTTAATATTTGTTAAAGTGGCTAATTTACTAAAAAGACAACATAAACTCCCTGACGAAATTGAATTAGCTTTTATCAATGAAGGCACTGATATTTATTTGGCATTTTCGAAATTGCACCCTCAAAGTCAACACTACCAGGCAATATTTGAAAAAGGCTTATTTGCTATCATAGCTAACGGCGAAAGAGAGCGTATAACGTCTAGTTATTAATTAAATCCTAATTTAATTAATAATAGCACCTCCCTCTGTATTACTTTTTATCTAAGCAACACCTAAACAACAGCCAAACATATTTAAACAATGTGTTTATTGACCATAAGCTTTGTTTGAACTACGGTTGCGTTTTATTGTAGCAAAGGTGAAATATGGATTTTTCAACCGACGAACTCGACTTTTTCTCTGAATTATTTAAACCAGAGCAAAAGGCACTTTCTGCTCATAATCATATATTGACGATGCAAAGCAATGTGCCTGCAAGTATTGCCCATCTATTGAGTAATGCCAATTTAACATTGTTGGCAGAAGTGGCGCATTACCAACTTTGGTTTCCACTTCATTTAAAAATTGACACATCTGGAGTAATTAATCCAACTTTAAGTGCACCCGAAGTTATAGATACCAAGGGTACTCAACGTAGTTGGCGTTGGAGTCAGTTAAATATTAAAAGCCAAGGATTTTGTATTGAATCAATATCAAGCACTGGGATATTTTTAAAGCCTTTAGCTAAAAATAAGCGCTTAAGTAGAGTAAAGCATATGCAATTTACTTTACCAAACGAAGAATGTATATCGATGGATATTGAGCCTATAAGGCAAAGTAGTGATGGAATAGCAGCAAAGATCACGCGTATCCATGCTGGTAAAGAACAATTAAGAACTTACCTCTTTGAAGAACATAAACGCCAATTTGCTAACTTATATAACCACGGACACTTGGTTGATAAAACAAGCTAGATAATAAATATAAGCTTACGATTCAATCGCTTCATCAATTAAAAATCTCAATCCATACCTTTTAACATGATCGCGATAAGCATCTGCTGCCATTGGTTTTGCAAAGTAAAATCCTTGAAATTCTTTACAGCCCATTTGCGTCATTATTTCTACTTGATCTTGAGTTTCTACGCCCTCGGCTACACATTTTATATCAAGCTCTTCGCACATAACATGTATTGCTTTTACTAAGCTTTGTTGACGAGCAGAATTAGTTACTTGGCTTATTAAAGAGCGATCTAACTTGAGCTTATTAATTGGGTAATCAGCAAGGCGCGCAATATTAGAGTACCCTACTCCAAAGTCATCTACCGAAATTGTAAAACCCCACGACTGTAGTGTTTGCATAAGATTTAGTGAGTGAGCTTGGTTAGCCTCAAGAGAGGTTTCGGTAAGTTCTAGCTCTATTTGATGAGGTTTCACATCAAAATAGGCTAAATGCTTTACAAGTTTTGACATGAAATCGGTTTGACTAAAATCAATCAACGATATGTTTATTGCCACCGGCACATTAGGTATACCGGCTTTATTCCAATCGGCAATTTGAGCACATACTTTTTGAATAATTAGGTCGGTTAATCGACTAACCATCCTGTACTCTTCTGCAATAGGAATAAAAACTACCGGCGATACATTACCTAGTATTGGGCTATTCCAACGTGCTAATGCCTCAAGGCCTATACATTCACCACCTGAGTTAACTTTAGGTTGATAATATACCGACAGAGCATTTTGCTGTAGGGCTTCGTCTAATAACATTGAAATTTCGTGTTTTTCTATAAAAGCTTGTGATTGTTTCTCGTTATAACCACTAAGAGGAATATTACAATTTGCAAGTTTAAGAGCTTCGCATGCATTACTGAGTACTATTGCACTGTTTTTTCCATGATCTAGGTATTTTGCAAAGCCAAATAAAAACGATTGCTGGCACTTAATACCAAGCACATTGTATGTTTTATCTAATGTGCTTTTAATTTGCGTTAACAGTTTGTTCTGCAACTCACTTTGCAAATCAGCGCTAATAATAAAGGCAAGCTTTCCTGCACCTATATACGCGCATAAAAGCGGACCTTCTGTCATTGTTTTCAAACGTTTGTAAGCATTAATAAGTAATGTTTGGGAATCGGCTTTAGTCAGCTTTAAGTCTAAGTATTCATTATTTGCGCTTTGTGTAACAACGATATAAAAATCTTTTTGATATTTAGCGCTTAACTTATCGCATTGTATTTCAAAATATTCTCGATTTGGTAATTTTGTTTGTGAATCTCTAAAACGTAAACGTTTATTTTCTTGCTCCATCATCGATAAGTTTTGTTTGATGAGTTGCTCTTGTGTGCAATCATAAAAATCATACACTCGGTAATTTGCACTCATAACATACTGATAATTAGCTTGTAAATAATTCCCTTTATATTTCACAATCTGATTTTGAGTGTTTGGCTTATTATAATCAAGTGAAGGAAGTAAGCTTGATAGCTTTATATTTTTCTCTTTAATGTTATTTTTAATAGCAAACATCTCGATAGCTTGCTGATTCAAATCACTAATAACGAAATTTTCATCAACAATTATTTTTGCTTTATTTGACTCAGTGAAAAGAGTTCTATATAGCTCATTTTTATCTTTAAGGTGGGTATTAGCTGTCATTATTGTTTTGTTTAAACGCTTAGCGGCAACAATCGTGCGCGCAACAGCAAGCGGAATACAAATATTAAAAAATAAAAATATTAATCCCGTAATGTATAAGTTTGCATCCGGTAATTGCTGTGCTATCCCCGTAACATCAGACAAATCTATATTTTTAGTAATCATATAAAAAGGGACTATATTTAAAACAGCATAGCTAAGCGCTGTTTTATAGCCCAACAGCATCAACGAAATAATGGGGCAAGAATACATAAACATAGAGCCTACTTTAGCGAGCTCTAAATCAGTTAAAAATAAGTTCATTGCTATACTAGCGGCAACAATTGCCACTAATAATGCATGAGCACTAAACACATAAAATCGTTTACTTGCTATGAGCAAAATTAATACACTTACAAAAAAGCTAATTGTGAGTGCGACTATATAAATTAAATTTAATTCGATAGCGCTTGAGTAAGTGTGACATGCGATCCCAAAACACAGCAGCATTACTAAAGTAAGTGTTATACGCAGTGCACTTATTCGCCAATTAGCTATTTTCCCGTAAGGCACGAGTTGGTCATTTAATAAAAAAAAGTTACTTAAATAGTGCATAACAAACAATAATGGGGACAGATTGCGCAATTAAACCCCTATAGTGCAATTAAATCAATAAAATCAATGTAACCGAACTATTAACGCGACATTAACGGGTGTGCATCATTTGAATTGTTTTTATTTTAAACACCTGTTTCCCTTGTGTTTTTACAATTATTTTCTTTAATAGAAAAACCACTACACCTTAAAGTATCACCCTGTTTACTTTTTCGTTTACGCATTTCTCGTCCACATATTTCACAAATAGGGATCCGTGCATTACATTCTGTATTTACACACTGTGAGTATGTAGTTTTATCAATAGCAGGACCTTTACAGCCTTTACAGACCCGTAATTTAGTTTCGCAAATTTGCATGTTAGTGCAAGTATAGTAATTACCATACTGTCCTTTTTTAGGCATAACTAAGCCATCACTACATGTACTGCACTGTCTTTGTTTTAGTTGCGACTTAGTAAACAATGCTGAGGCTATTTGAATTGGATAATCGTCATTTACTAATTCTTTTATAAATGCTGAGCACGCATAGGGGTCAGCAATTAAATACGCTTTATGCCTAGCGCGCGTAATACCTACATACAGCAAACGCCTTTCCTCAGAGTGAGTAAAGCTGTCTTGCTCTGGTAATAACGACTCCACCAGCAAATTATTTTGATTATCATTAGGAAAACCCAATTTACCTTGCTCTAAACCAATAATTATACAGTAATCGGCTTCAAGCCCTTTAGCACTGTGCAACGTCCAAAAATGTAATTTATTAGTATGCTTTTTATTTTTTAAGTGTTGTTGCACGCTATTAAGCATGTACCGGTATCGACTAAGTACCGCAATACTTGCTGTTGCATCATTTTTTTGAATAGTACTAATCGTTTGCTGAACTTTTATTTCAAGTGATTTAGAGCCTTTATATAAGTCATCTAATAAAGTAACTTGAGGAGTGCTCACTTGCGTGTGGGTGGTAATATGCTTTTTATATTGCTCTGGGTTTTGCATTACAAAACGCCCTGCCANCACATCACTTATACTGTTGTTATACCTAAATGTTTTTTGCAGCATAGTTAGGGAGTGGCTTCCAACCAATTTATTAAAGCGCGTAGTAAGAGCAAGGTTACCACCTGAAAAGCGATAAATAGCCTGCCAATCATCACCTACCGCAGTAAAGCGCACACCTTGCCCTTTATTAATAAGCGTATTTAAAAAAGCCATACGCGCACCCGATATATCCTGAAACTCATCAACTAAAATATGACTCCAAGGCACATCAAATTCACCTTTTTTTACAGCTTTAGTGGCATGAATAATCATATCGTCAAAATCAATGGCGTTTTGCGCACTTAGCTCTTGCGTGTAAGCATTATGAATAGTTGTAAGCATGCTTGCATAACGCTGATAGTTTTTAAGACCACTTTGCTTTATACGCTGCTTTATTTGCGTATTATTGAGTTGCTCAGCCCTTATGGCTTGCAAACACTTTAAGTATTTTTCAACCCCTTGCTGTAACTGCCCTGAGTTATTTAACGTGGTTAATACTTCGTCATCGCTCAAGGGAGTAAGCGCAACACTATGTTGCTTTAAAAGTTTACTTAAACGCTGTTCTAACTTGCCTTCAAGCCAATTGTAGTGAAAGGTTTCGAGCAAAGTAGTGCCATTGTTTTTATGTAGATCACGCTTGAAAGCTATTTGCTTGTTATAGCGTTTTTTATTTATATCGGCGCGTGTATTACCTTTTCTATCAATACCAAAGTGCTCTAAATAAATATTGTATTTTGATAAGTAAAAATCAGGATTATATTGCACATTTGGGGTTATATTTTCTTCTGATAAACCCTGCATTTTTTTATAGCTTGGCTCGTACTCGTGATCAACCGAATGTAAATATAACCAATTTGAAATAAGTAGTTCTTGATAGCTCTTAACTTTATAGCCCGCAAGGCTTTGATAGTCGTTATCTCGTATGTAACGTTCGTAAGCTGCACTGCTTTTAAAACTAAAAATATCGACAGGCTCGTGAAGTAAATCTATAAATTTTTTTAAAAATCTGGGGTCAGTTTGTATTTGTTTAGTAAGCCATGCCGTTAACCAGTTTTTTTGCTGCAAGTCATCAGTAGCAAATGTAGAAAGTTCAATAGGCTTTTTAGCGCTTTGCAATAACTTTAGTCCTAACGCGTGAAACGTTAAAATAGTCGGTGGTTTAGTATTTAAATTGACGTGCGCTGCGCGTTTAATAAAACGTTCTTTTAGCTCCTCTGCTGCCGTTTTATTATAGGCAAGCACTAATATTTGCTCTGGTTTAGCTACTTCTCGCGCTATTAAATCAAGTGATTTAGCCACCATAACTGACGTTTTACCTGTACCTGCTGCTGCTAGTACTAAATTTTTATCGTTATCGCGTATAACCGCTAAGCGTTGCTCTGTTGTTAGCGGGTTAGACTCAACACTATTATAAAAGTCATCTCTGAGGGTAAGCTGCTTTTGTTCATATTTATGGCGTAACTGCGCTACAGCGTCTGCTGTTTTTGGTGTACTACCTAAAATACTTAAAAACTTTACACTAACGGGCGTTAAATGCTGCTGCCATACTATTTGGTTATGTGCGTAATCTTTACTTAAAGAAAAAACAGCTTTATCCAATATTTCAATGGAACTATCGCGCAAAAACTCATCTAAAGAACAACGCTTTAAAAGTATTTTAGCGTTATCTATTTTTTGCTCTAGTGTATTTGCAAAATGTTGATTTAACGCTTTATTGAGCACGTCTGCTTCGGCTTTATTTAAAAAGCTAATACACGTGTTGTTACGATCACTTAAATTAATTTTTGCACTAAACAAGCGATTTTGCAGCACAGTAAAGTTACTAAAATCGCTTAATAAAAATTGCTGCTTAGTGTTATCTCTAAAGTAGATAACAAGCATTTTTTGCTCAATATTTACCTGCTTAATACGGGTAAAAAAACGACCCAACCAACTTGGTGTGGCAATATACTGCGCCATAATACTCAATACAAAAACAGACTATAAAGCGATTGTAACATACTCTTTTATAATAAATTTACTCATAACACAGGCTACTATTTCACTAAAAAAAGAATAACGCAGTTTGTTTAAATCTTTTATTTAAAATTTATTTTACACTTGTTAACAAATTTAAACATTTATAAATAATGCTCTGTGTAACAATGCGCTCACAAATGAAGGAGCTTACATGTTAAAAAAATGCTTTGCCCTAGCGACTATAGTTTTAATTTTATGCGCTTGCATATCAGAAACAGAGTCTGACTTAATAAAAACAAAAGGGATATGGGCGGGTTTTGAGCTTGTATCTGACGGAAATCGTACTCGCGTTAACGCTGAGTTAAATGCTGGCGACGCTAACGGTTCAAATATTGTATTAAGCGATAACGATGCACTGCAGGTAATAATAAGAAACACGGCTGTTGAACTTAAAAAAGATACCGATTTTTTAGACGTTGATTACCAAGCGTATATAAATATAACTGACGATAACGAGCCATTTGATCTTTTATTTAATCGTGATAATAAAATAAATGCACACTCAAGTGTTGAACTCCCACTTAATTTTATTATTTTAACACCAAGTAACGAACAAAACTTTAGATTAAATAACACGATAACCGTACAACTAGACGGTACTGATCCTAATAGTGTGAGTAGTATTGAGTTAATCAGTAAGTGTACAAATAGCAACGGCGAAACATTAATACAATCAATGCTCAGTGAGATTAAATATTCTAGTTACTCATTTAAGCTAAACAGCTTAGCTATGTTTAACAACGCGCAAATAGATAAAAGTAAAACATGCAATTTAACTATTATAGTTGAACGAGTACGCTTTGGTGCTATTTCAGATGAATTTGCAAGTCAAAGTTATATTCAAGCAAAGCAACAGCGCACAATAAACAATATGACTTTAACGTTTTAATTTGCACGCTATTTTACTCAGCGTTAAGCTATACCTTTATTAAGTAATTTTACCAATTGCATTTAATACTTCTTCTCTATGTAGGAGCTAATTGCAATTGATATAAAGGTTTATTATGACTAACAGCACATACTCTATTGGCACACCTGGCAAAAAATGGAATGACAACGATAAAGCCCAGTGGTTAACACGCCAAAACATTAAACGCAGTTACCAAAACGAAGTCGTAACGCTAATTAATGACCTTAAGAGCACCTTAAATATAGAGCAATACGGCGAGCTTAATTACGCCGCTGGCACTTACCCATTATATATATTAAAAACGCCCAACTTTAATGCTAATAAACCAACTGTTTTAATCACCGGTGGTGTGCATGGCTACGAAACTAGTGGCGTACATGGCGCGCTTAGGTTTGCTAAAACATCGGCTATGCAACACTCAGAGCAGTTTAATATTATAATTGCACCCTGCATTAGCCCTTGGGGATATGAAACTATAAACCGCTGGAACCCAGACGCCATTGATCCTAACCGCTCATTTTACGAGGGCAGCCCAGCTCAAGAATCAGCAGCTATTATGGCGTTTGTAAAATCATTAGGTACTGACTTAGTCGCTCATATTGATTTACACGAAACAACGGATAGCGATAACAGTGAATTTAGACCCGCACTCGCTGCGCGTGAAGGCACCACTAATACTAACTGGAACATACCTGACGGGTTTTATTTAGTTGCAGATAGCAAAAAACCTGAGCCGGAGTTTCAAAAAGTCATCATAGAAAGCGTTGCAAAGGTAACTCATATTGCACCGAGCGATGAAAATAACCAGCTAATAGGCGTACCTCAAGAGCAATTTGGTGTGATTAACTATGCAGCTCGAGAGTTAGGTTTATGTATGGGCTTTACTGATGCACCCTATGTAACAACAACAGAGGTATACCCAGATAGCCCAACTGCTACAGATGAAGAATGTATATTGGCACAAGTCGCCGTTATAACGAGCGCGCTAAATTACATTAAAACCTCTATATAAGATTAATCCCTCCTTCAAATACGGGTATTCATTAAATTCGATACCCGTTAAAACAACTATGCACAAGTAACAACTTAACAACAAAAAACAATCCAAAAGAACTGGTTTTATTGGATTTAAAAGTATAAGGTTAACTTTCCCTCAAATTTAAGGAGTATACATTGGGGTTTAAGAATCAATATGGACAAGTAAGTCTTTATACTGAAAATAACGTTGTTATAGCTCACTTTACGGGGTACATCACCTCGGCGCTTCTTCATGCGTTTAAAATTGAATTATGCGAAAAAATAAAATCCCTCAAAAATCAGCCTTGGGCTTATATTAGTGATTCTTTCGATGTTTTAGCTGCAACACCTGAGGCAGAAAAAGAAATGATAAATATTAGCCGTTTAATGGCAGCAAATAATTGCCTAATTAGCGCGTTTGTACTCACATCCGCTATCGCTATAAATCAAATGAAGCGTATTTTAAAATGCGCCAAAAGAAATGTTAATTTTAGTGAATGCCTGTTTACAGATTTAGATAGCGCAAAGCAGTTCATTTCTCACAACTTAAAAAGTAAGCAGGTCAACTGATATAAAAATTGCTGACCTTACTTTATCAATCTCAGTTTTTATAAAACTGACTGTCTTTGGTTATCGTAATGCTGGCGTCTTCTTGCGCTGTTACAATAAATTGTAACTTACTCACTTTACGCTCAATATCGTAACCATCGGCTGTTACAGTAACGGGGACTCTTTTCATCGTCCCAGGCTGTACAAGCGTAGCTCTCGGACTTGAGAGCGTTGCCCCTGGCAAACCCTCTATGGCAATACTGTAATGCAGTGCTTGCTGCGTTTTATTAATAATAGTAAGTGTGTAAGGATTTTCTACTAAGCCCTCGTAGTTCACTCTGTAGAGCGCATTCCTATCTCGTAGTACTGAGGCTTCTATTGGTGTACGTTGCAGCATCCATGCAAACATAGAAATGATTAACAAAGCTGTTAATGCACCATACCCTACTAGCTTTAATCTAAATGGATTGGTTTTGCCTCCCTCCATTTGTTTTTCACTGGCGTATTTAATTAAGCCTTTCTCGTAACCAAATTTCTCCATGGTATCGTCGCAGGCATCAATACATAAGCCACAGTTTATACATTCATACTGCAAGCCATTTCGAATGTCTATTCCCGCAGGGCATACCTCTACACATAAGTTACAGTCTACACAGTCACCTAAGTTAAGCTCTTTTGGATCGGCTTTGCGTTTACGTGGTCCACGGTTTTCACCTCGCTCACTATCATATGTAACAAGTAACGTATCTTTATCAAACATAACAGCCTGAAAACGAGAATACGGGCAAGCAATTGTGCACATTTTTTCGCGTAAAAACCCTGCATTGCCATAAGTACAAAAAGCGAATAAAAACACCCAAAAGCTCGTTATACCTGACCATTCAAACGTAAGCATTTCCATATACAAACTTTTTGCCGGAATAAAATACGCCATAAACGAGGTGGCGGTTAAAACGGAAATAACAATCCACGCGCTGTGCTTAGTTATTTTTTTGCGCCAAGTGCTTAGCGTCCACTGTGATTTATCTAATTTAATTCGCTGATTTCGCGTGCCTTCTATGCGTTGCTCTACCCACGAAAACATGAGCATCCATATAGTTTGCGGGCACGTATAACCACACCAAACCCGACCAAGCCAGTTAGTTACAAAAAATAATGCAAAAGCCCCTACCATAAATAGCAGGGCTAAAATCATAAAATCTTGAGGAAGGAGTGTTAGACCAAAAATAGTAAAGGTTTGCGTTGCCACATCAAGCAGCACAGCTTGTTGTCCGTTATATTGGATCCACGGTATTGCAATAAAAGTTAGCATTAGCAGCCAACCTAAATTACGGCGTATGCGCTGAAAAAATCCTTTTTGCTCGCGGATATAAATTGGCCCTTCAGTGTTATAGGGCTTAATAATCATGTCTTCTTCTTTAATATCAAACTTCATAGTACTTGCTTTATAATGACGGGTATTAAGCAAGTATTTGCAACTTTCAGACCAAGCTGAAATTTTATTTACATCATTGATACTAAACAGTTTATTTCAACGCAGCAAAATGAATTTCGCGATATTAAACGCACTTCGCGATATATCACGAATTTTTAGTAATCCCTAATTTTCGCATTTTTGAGCGTAGTGTACTCTCAGGTAAGCCCAATTTAACTGCTGCCCCTTTATCACCCGATATTTGCCAGTGCGATAACGCAAGAACAGAGGTTATATGCTGTTTTTGGGCCCCATCAAGCGTAAGTGAAGGGTTAATAACTACTTCACCACCCGCTTGCAAAGGCTGACTTAGCTGTAGTACAGCCTGATTAGATAAAATAGCTTCGCGTTCAAGTACGTTTTGCAGCTCTCTAATATTGCCTGGCCAATCGTAGGCTTGCAGCTGCGTAATTGCTTTTTTACTTAGCCCTTTTAAATGTTTACCCAATCGTTTATTTAGCTGCGCAATTAAATTAGCGCATAAATAAGGAATATCCTCTTTTCGATCTTTAAGGGCGGGTACTTTTATTGGAAATACATTAAGCCGATAATACAAATCAATTCTAAACGTGCCTTTTTGTACCATTTCCCACAGGTCGCGATTAGTCGCTGCAATAACTCTAATATCTACTTTTAGCGTATTGCTGCCACCCACACGTTCAAACTCTTGTTCTTGCAGGACTCTCAGTAATTTACTTTGCGCCTCAAGGGGAAGCTCTGCTATTTCATCTAAAAACAAGGTGCCTTTATCAGCAAGCTCAAAGCGCCCTTTACGACGTTCATTAGCACCTGTAAACGCGCCTTTTTCATGTCCAAACAGTTCCGATTCTAGCAAACTTGGGGTAAATGCAGCGCAATTTACTTTTATAAAAGCTTGTTCGCTACGCTTGCTTAGTCGATACAAATTACGAGCTACTAATTCTTTACCCGTGCCATTTTCGCCAAGTATAAGCACTGTGCTGTCGGTTTCACTTACCAGTTTTATTTGATCTAACATGGTTTGAAATATATGGCTTTGTCCAACTAGCCCTGAGTCTTGCCAATCTTCGTTAAGTTCTGCAATTAAGTAGTTGTTTTCATCTTTTAGCTGCTCACTTAAATGCTTTACTTGCTCAAGTGCCTCTTGCAGTGCATTTTGTGTTTGTTGTTGCAGTGATATGTCGCGAAATACCGCTACAGCACCAATTAACTCATCATTTTTATAAACAGGTGTTGAGGTGTATTCCACTGCAAATGAGCTACCGTCTTTACGCCAAAAAACTTCATTTTTAACTTCACGACGTTTTCCGTCAAACATGGTGCAATATATTTGGCATTCATCAGCGGGATAAGGTGTGCCATCAGCATGAGTATGGTGATGATATTGGTGTATTTTTTTACCTAATAGTTCCTCAGCGCACCAACCTGTCATGCGCTCAGCGGCAGGATTAACAAACACCGCATTACCCGAGAGGTCAAAACCGTATATGCCCTCACCTACTGCGTTTAGCAATAGTTTAGGATCGTTTAAAAATTGTTTTATCATAAATGCACCTCGCGAAATATCGCGAGCATTATGGCAATTTTATACACTAAGCGCACTCATTACTTAAAATGCACTCACGTGTAAATTAAAACGCTATAAATAGTGCTGAAATAGCATTTTTACATCGATTTTTGCACCTAGCCTTGCGGCTATTAAATAAAGTCCTGCTAGTTTTCGGTGAATAAATAGCGCATCAACGGGCGGTGTATGCCATTGCTGAGATTGTGCACTGAGGGCAAGCCCTGCATTTTTAATTTTGAGCGCGAGTTCGCTATTTTTAAAATCAAATTCCCCTTCTGCTCTCAGTGGCTCACACGCCATTAAGAATAAATCAATGACGTTGTTTTTATACTCATCAACTAAGTCATTTTTAAAATAACCAATGTGTGAAGCCGCTTTAAGCACACCTTCTCTGTTGTTTTCACTACCCGCTTTAAATAAAGCTAAATAAGCGCGGCTAAGGTCGATTGATATTTCTCGCGTTGCACCAAAATCAAATAAAACAATTTTTTGTGTATCAAGCTGATAATGAAAATTGGCAAAATTAGGGTCGGTTTGAATTAATTTAAATTCAAACATTTCTTTAAAAAATAAATCAATAAGTTGCTCTGCAACATAGCTTTTTTGACTATCAGGTAGCTCTGTAATACTCTCAATGGGCTCTGCTTTTATATACTCCATAGTTAGCACTTGTTGTGTGCTGTGCTCTGGATATACGTTGGGTACTTTAAAGTGGGGATTAGTTGCTAATGCATTTTTATAACGTATTAAGTACTGAGCCTCACGTTTATAATCAGCCTCGGCTAATAACTGTGCCTTAGCCTCACTAATAAGTGGTTTAATATTAAGATCTTTTGGCAATAATCGAGAAATCGTTAATAAAGAAATAACGTTATCTACATCACTTACTACACTTTTTGCAATGCCAGGGTATTGAATTTTAACAGCAAGCTGATCGCCATTTTCTTTATAAGCTAAATGAACTTGCCCTATAGAAGCCGCTGCAAAAGGCCTTAACTCAATATGAGAAAAACGCGCTAGCCACTCATCCCCCCATTGCTCTTTTAACACTTCAACCAGCTGCTTATGAGGCATTGGATTCGCGTCTGAGCGCAGTAAAGCAAGTAACTGAGCCAATTCAGGACTAAGTAAATCACCGGCATCCATTGAAAGTAATTGCCCGAGCTTCATTGCTGCGCCACGTAAATGAGATAGCTGTGTGGCTAGTTTTTCAATGTTTTTAGGTTGTAGTAGTAAGCTTTTATTGTCCCAACCTTTACCGGTTAGCGCGCTCTTAGCGCCATCAACTAACATGTTGGTAGCAACACCTGTTGCGAGTGAGCCTAATTTTGCAAAGCGAGAAAGCCGAGAAGTGGGAACAGTACGAGGAGCCGCCATAATATTAAAACCTAATTAGCCTGAAAGTCAGGCTAATTAATACGTATATTGTAAGTAGGTAGATCTACTTATAGACGAGGTACTAGCTTAATTGCACCTTCAACCACTTTCATATCAAGTGGAAGTTTACTAAGTAGCATCATTTTAGGGTCATCCATATTTAATGTATAAACAGGGTTAACCGCTAAAAAAGCATTAATAACATCCATTGCTTGGCTATCAAGTGCACCTAAATTACCTTTAAAACCACCGGCATCAACACTCGAATCAAGTAACTTAATATTACGTAAAAATACCGCTTTTTTCTCACTGTCGTAAAATGGGCTGCCTTCAATTTGTAGCTTTAAACGCACTGGGTATTTAAGTGCGAATGCATTAATTTCAGCGCTTGAATCGGCACCAAGCACAACAACATCGCGGTTATCAGGTCCAATATTTACACTTAAGTCGTTTACATCAAACTGAACCGGTAAACCCATTAAGCTTACTTTTTCACTTAACTTTGGTAATTGCTTACCCAGTACAGACTCAACCTCAGAGTTAGTAAATGAATATACTGATATGCCTTGCGTGGTATTACAGGCAGTTAAAAATAACGCTGCAATAATAACTAAAATTCTCATGAGAACCCTTTTGTTTATAAATTAGTGGTACATAAAAAAGCCGCTATTAAAGCGGCTTATTAAAATAGTAACCAGCATATATTACGCTGGTTTTAGTGCATTAAGCTGCAAGTGTCGCTTTAAGTCGCGTTAGTGTGTCAGGTTCAACTGAACCAGCACTGAGCGCTAATAACTGTTTTAAATAATAGTTTAAATCAGCATGTTCGCCACGATGTTTGTCATCTAACATGGCTACTTGTTCTGCCATTCTAAGTGACTTATCAGTTGAACTTACGTTCGCTAATATTTCCATACGCGTAATAAGTTGATCTGTATTTAATGCTGTTTTAAGCGGTGCTTGATACTGACTTGGTAACGCTTCATTGTTTTCAAGTGCTGTAATTAACGCATCTAGATTAGCTTGCTCTGATTTGCTTGTAAGCAATGCAAGTTTATCGTCAATAGCTGCTAGTAGCTTAGTTACTTTTGGCGCTAACGATCTAAATTGCGAGTACCCTTTCACTTTTGTTTCTAGGTCGTGCAACTGTGCTCTTTGATTTACATCGCTAAGTGCTGCTTCAAGCTCAGCAAGCTCTGCAACGGCTTGTTTATCTGACTCGTTTTGGTCAAGTTTTTGCTGCTCAAACTCACTACTACGTTTAGTAAATGTTTCATCGTTAAATTGACGAAATTTTTGCCATAACGCATTTTCAGCTTTTAAACCTGCAAAACCAATTGTTTGCCATTGCTGCTGCATTTGCTTCAACTCTTGGCACGCAGCGGCTAAATCATCGCTTTGTGATAATTGCTGCGCTTTTTCTACTAGCTCATTTTTAAGCGCAGCATTACTTTTATGAAATGCGTTTAATAAAGCCAGTACTTGTTGTTGCTCGCTTTTATAACGATCGTTTAGTGTACGGTATGTTTTAGGGTCAACTTTACCTACACTGCGCCACGCTTTGTTTAAACGATTGTATTGGCTTTCATATTGCTTCCAATCAAAGTCATCCTCAGCCGTAGGCTGTAAATGAAGCGCGTGCATGTCGTTAATAATACTTTCGCGTTGTGCTTTTGACGCTTCGCGTTGTACTTCTTGCTCTGCAAAGTAACTACGACAAGGTGCAAATAACAGCTCGATTTTTTCATCAAACTGTACGCCTTGTTGCTTTTCTTCATCTGTATCTAAGCGACCTAACTCATTCCAACGTTTGCGTAGCACTTTTACTTGCTCTGCACGTTGTTGTGGGTCAGTACACTCTTCACTTACTAATGCGCTTACTTCTTCTAATAAAGCTTCACGCTTTGGTGCTGCAGCGTATTTTTGCCAATCTTTAGCATCTGCAAGTTGCGCTTCAAGTTCCGCTTTTATGTTTACAAGCGGCTGTTGATATTGCTCAGTAAGTGTATTAAATAACTCTTCAAACCCTTTAAACACGCCAAAGGCAACATTAAATCGACCTTCTTCAATTAGGCGTTTAACATCACGAGCTTTGCGTTTTGCTTGGCTTTGGTTTTTTTCAAGTGGCTTAACTAGCTCATTCATTGGTGCTAAAAATTGCTTTTTATACGCATTTAACTGTGTTTTAAAGGTACTTTGCAGTGCACCATCTAAAATATTTAAATGATTACGTGCTGCTTTAAAACCATTATTAAACTCAGTTAAAATAGCATCGTATTGCGTTAAATCTTCTGCTGGTTTAATTTCGCATAATGATGCAAAAGCGAGCTTATATTCTTTAATCGCAGTTGTTAACTCAGGTAACTTAGCAACTTGAGTAAATAACTTTTCTAACTTGCTTACAGCAAGTTTAGATTGTGCATTATTAGCAAGTTCTGTTTCGCTAATAGCTTGCTTAGCTTGTGCTACTTTTGCATCAAGCCAATCTTGTTGAATTTGCTCTGGTGTTTCAAGACCTAGCTGTAATGCGTTTTCAATTTCTTCGCTTAAAGCTTCAACAGTTGCAAGTGCTAGCAATTGACGCTGTTGTAGCGCTAATTGTTGTTGCTCTTTGTCGTGTACAGCTTTTAACTGTTCTATGTGTGCATCTAGCTTAGTGGTAATCGAAGTGTATTTTTCATCAAGAAACTTAACACGTTCATCACTTAACCATTTAAGCTCAAGAGCTTGCCACTGGGCTATTAACTCGCCAGCTTGTGGATTTACAACACCAAAATCTGTTTTTTCACGTAAGGCATTTAACTTAGCTAAAATAACACGTGTTGCACCTTCCACTTCAAGTGGCATTTCAATTGCTAAACGCTCATTTTCAATATGCGTTTCAAGTGCTGCTTTTGCACCACCCTTTGCATGCTTTAATAATGGCTTAATTAATTGATGAGTAATAACAAGTTCAACTAATTGAGTTTGTAGCTCTTCGCTACCTTCTTTAAAGGCTTTTTCTACTAGTTTTGCATTTGCTAAACGCTTTAATAATTTAACGCGTACTTGCAGTTCTTTTTCTGCAAATGCTAACTTTTCGAGTGTTTTAACTGATGCAAAACGCTCAATATATTCATTTTTAATTTGCGGTGTTAATGAACTTTCACTATTTAAAACTGCATTAGATATTTGCAGATCTGCTATATCTTTTAATGCTTGATCTTGTTTATACGCTTTCCACCAAAGTGGTAAGTCATTTACTTTTTGCAGTGCTTTACGGCGTATTTCTGCTGAACTATCTTCTAGTGCTAATACATTTAAAATTGCTGCATCACGCTGTATATCTAGTTTTTCTATCGCATCAAGGCGTACTTGTTGCTTTGGGTGTTTCCACTTTGGTGTAAAAAGGTGCTTAAAGATCATGTTCACTAAACCTAGCTATTTCGTTGTCTGATTTAAATTCTTTTTGCAGTTGTGCTTTCGTTTTTTGAACCATTTCGCCATTTGTACCAATTGTAAATTGCTCATTTGATTGAGACACTTTTGCTTGATACAACATAACTAACTGCACTGTTTGTTGCTTTTGCTCATCTGATAAAACGGTGCCATCAGGCCACTTACCTGTAGAAGCACCGTATTGCAAACGCTCAAATAGTTCTGGTGTAATATTTTGTACGAGATTATCGATATTCATGTCATTTTTTCTTTTTTAGAGTCACTAAAACAATGCGGTTAATGAGGTACCAAATACATCCCACGCCAATAGCGGCAGTGTAAGCATACCACTGAAGTGTTTTTTCTTGCGGTTGTAAAAAATACAAACAGAAAAACCCACCTAAAAATAAGATAAGCGCTAAAAAGGAGTGGTTTATAAACATCTGCTTTTTTTTAATTCGCTGCTCGCGCTGAAGTTGTTGAACTTGCTCGTCGTTTAGCTCTGCAATGTTACTTTCGCAATGCGGACATTGCTTATGTTTATCTGAAATTGATTTTGCACATTTTGGGCAATGAATAATCGCCATACTTCTCTCCATACTACGCATAAAAAAAGCGCCTTTCGGCGCCTTTATTGTACTTGTTTTATTTCTCGTTGTCTTTTTTGAATTTAACCCAGTAGTCATCTACTGACTGCTTCATCTCTTTTCGCAGTAACATAATGCCCAGTAAGTTAGGCAATGTCATAACGACGATGGCAACAGCTGCCAATTTCCATACTAAAGTGGTATCGGCAAACGATGCCCAAAAGAATGCTGCAACGTAAAATACACGGTACGGCATTACTGAGCGATGCCCTAATAAGTAAATCATTGCACGGTCACCGTAATATGACCATGCTATTGCTGTTGAGAATGCAAATAGTAATAAGCCAATTGATACGATGTACTGACCGCTATCACCAAAGTAACCACGTTTGAATGCTTTAGTTGTAAGCTCCGCTGAATGCACTAAAGACTTACCCATTAAGCTAATGCTATCGTCGGTTGGCATACCATCTTTTACTTCAACAATACCCGTGTACTTGTGCTTTTCAGTTATGCCATAACGGACATCTTCTGCAATTGAACGTGAGTTGATAACAGTATAACCCGATGATGTTGCTACACCATTTACAACATCAATATTACCGTTAAATAATTCTATGCTACTGTTGTTACCGTTTAGGTAATTATAAAGCTGCGAACGTTGTTCTTCATTTGTTTCAGAGTAATCCCCTTTAACAATACTCATTGAGGAACGCTCAAAGTGAGTTTCGAATTTTTCGTTCCACACTCCCGACGACAAAATAACTAAACCCGTAAGTGTACAAATAATTATAGTATCGATGAATGGTTCTAGTATAGATACTATACCTTCAGATACTGGTTCGTCGGCTTTAGCTGAAGCATGCGCAATTGGTGCAGAACCTTGACCAGCTTCGTTCGAAAACAAACCACGGTTTACACCTTTGTTAAACGCATAAGCAAACGAAGCACCTAAAAAGCCACCCGCAGCAGCTGAGCCAGTAAAAGCATCCATGAAAATAGAAGCAAATGATGGACCGATATTTTCTGCATTGTAAAAAATAACAGCAAGTGCGCCAATAATATAAATAGCAGCCATTAACGGTACTACGCGTGATGTAATAGCAGCAATACGTTTAATTCCACCTAGAATTACAAGTGCGAGTAGTACAGATAAAACAGCACCTGTTGCCATTGGCGCAAAGCCAAATGTAGCTTCCATACCTTGAGCAATATTATTTATTTGTGGCAAGCTGCCAGTACCAAATGAACTAATTACAGTAGCTACTGCGAACAAAACAGCCAACCATTTCATGTTAAGGCGCTTATCCATGTAATACATAGGACCGCCAGACATAGTACCGTCTTCCGTTTTTTCACGGTATTTGTGTGAAAGTGTTACTTCAACAAATTTAGTAGTCATACCAAAAAATGCTGTCATCCACATCCAAAATAGCGCAGCAGGACCACCAATTGAAATAGCCAATGCTACCCCACCAATATTACCTGTGCCAACCGTACCAGAGAGCGCAGTAGCTAGAGCTTGGAAATGTGTGGTGTCACCTTCTGTATCTTTTTTATCAAACTTGCCCGATACAACTTTACACGCATGCTTGAAATAACGAATTTGTGGAAACTTTAAATAAATGGTAAAAAATAAACCAACCCCTAATAACACGTAAGGAAACCAAACAGCCCCCCCTAACATGCCATCGAGGCTATCTAAAAACTGTCCGAATACATCCACGCTGAATTCCTCTTATTATTTTATTTGAAACTGTTGACTAAATATTGGCTTAAATTGCTTTAAACCATATTTTATTATGCTATTGCATATTTTTATTTTTTTGTAACTTTTATATTTTGTAAATAATGTAACAAAAAAGGGCAACATTTTAATGTTGCCCTTACCTTATACCAATTTATCTTAGTTTATCAACGACATTTACGATTGCCGCCAAAGTATCTTGACCAAATTGATACGAACGACGGTCTGACCAGCCATAATCTGGATCAGGTAAGTCATTATTATCTTTAAATGGCATCTCTACGGTGTAAGTTAATGCATTAAACTCTTCAGCCGTTGCTGACGAGCCTACCGTTAGGTTAGCTTGACCAGGCTCATCTTTAGGATAGCCATGCTCATCTTGAAATTCTGGCGTAACAGTTAAAAGTGCTGCTTTAAAGCTATCTTCAAGGCTTTTAAGACGCGCATCGTAACTTGGAATACCTTCACTACCTGCAACAAAGTTATACGGAATAGCTTCGTCACCATGAATATCTAGGTGCATGTCTAAACCAACTTCGCGCATTTTATTAAGCACTAAGTAAACTTCTGGGCTGTTTTCCATGCTTGGTGTTTGCCATTCACGGTTTAAATTAACCCCTTTAGCATTGGTACGTAAGTGCCCGCGTGCACTGCCATCTGGGTTCATGTTTGGCACAACATAAAATACTGCTTTTGATAAAAGTGCCGCAGCATGAGGGTCTTCGTCATCTAATAGTTTGTGAAGTAGCCCTTCTACATACCATTCTGCCATTGTTTCGCCTGGGTGCTGACGTGCTGTGATCCAAATGATTTTTTTATCTTCGCTTGGCTCGCCAATTTTTAGCACACTCATATCGCGACCATCGAGTGTTTCACCGAGAGTTTCTAATTTGCAAGCACCTTGGCTTTGCGCCCAAGATAATAAATCTAAATGACGGTCGTAGCTGTATGGTGCAAAGTAAGCAAAATAGACACTGCCGCACTCTGGCTCAATTTCAAAACTTAATGTGCCATTTTCATAACTTGACGGTACGCGAAACCATGTTTGACGATCGTATGATGCAACTGCTTGATACCCTTCCCAACCATCTGGGTAAGCTGATTTTTCAAGCTCGTTAATATTTAACTTGTGCAATAGGTAAGGCGTTGTTTCAAGACGAAAGTGAAACCACTGATAAAATTCAGACTCGTAATCTTTATTAATTTCTAATTGGATATTTAAAGGGTCTGTGGCTTCAATAACTTTGATATTACCACTGTCAAAATTGCTGCTGATTTTCATGAAAAAAACCTTAAGTTAAATAAGTTTATCTGCCTTTTACTTTGCAGAACTAACACTACTGGCATTAAATACAAGTAGTAAAATACTGGAATATTTTAAAACACAATATTGCCAACATTTGAATGATTAAAGCCTATCACAAGGCATAAGCTTTAAAAATAATACAAGACCAAAAAAGCCAGCAAAATGCTGGCTTATAATTCACTACAAATGAATTAACGAGGTAAACTTGGGAATGACACTTCGGCCATATCGCGCATACAACGAACTACTTGGCAACTGTAACCAAACTCATTGTCGTACCATACGTATAAAACAATGCGGTTATCTTCCACAATAGTGGCTTGCGAATCAACAACACCAGCATATCGGCTACCTACTAAATCGGTAGATACAATTTCCGTTGATGCAGTGTAGTCAATTTGGTCACGTAACTCTGAATGAAGTGCTGTGTGACGTAAAAATGCGTTTAGCTCTTCAACAGACGTACTTTTAGCTAAATTAAGATTTAAAATAGCTAGCGATACATTAGGTGTAGGTACGCGGATTGCATTGCCTGTTAATTTGCCTTCAAGCTCTGGTAATGCTTTTGAAACTGCTTTTGCAGCACCTGTTTCAGTAATTACCATGTTAAGCGCAGCAGCACGCCCACGTCGCTCTGCTTTGTGGTAATTATCAATAAGGTTTTGATCGTTTGTATACGAATGGACAGTTTCAACATGACCGTTATTAATACCAAACTTATCGTTTAATGCTTTAAGCGTTGGTGTAATTGCATTAGTTGTACAACTTGCTGCACAAACAATCTTATCTTCAGGTAAAATATCTTTGTTATTAACACCATATACGATGTTTTTGATATTACCTTTTGCAGGCGCTGTTAATAATACTTTTGCAGCACCTTTGCATTCTAAATGCTGACCAAGACCTGCTTCGTCTTTCCAAATACCGGTGTTATCAACAATAAGTGCATTGTCGATACCATAAGCGGTGTAATCTATTTCGCTAGGAGAGTTAGCGTAAATGACTTGAATGTAACTGCCATTAGCTTTAATTGCGTTACGTTCTTTATCAATCGTAATCGAACCATTAAATGGTCCGTGAATAGAGTCACGGCGTAATAAGCTTGCACGCTTTTCAAGATCACCATCTTTACCGCCACGAACAACAATAGCGCGTAAACGTAAATCTGAATATGGACCAGATTTTTCAATTAATAGGCGTGCTAATAAACGCCCTATTCGACCAAAACCATACAACACAACATCGCGTGGCTCTTTAGCTGGTAAATCAGCTATTTCTGCAAGTTCGTCTTTAACAAACTCTTCAACTGAGCGACCTTTTGCAGCTTCAGTAAATAAATAGCTATACGCAAGTTTACCTATATCAATACGTGCAGAGTTTAAATCCATTTTACTGATTGCTTCTAAAAACGGGAAGCTTTCACGTAAACGTAATTTAGTGCCTTCAAACTGAGCAACTGTTTTATGTGATTTGATAATATCGATAGTACTGGCATTTACGAGAGGACGGCCGTACACAGCGATTTCAATACCACGATTACGGTAAAGCTTACCAATAATTGGTTGCATGCTTTCGGCGTAATCTTGGCGCTCTTGCCAACTATTTGTATATTCTAACTCGTGAGATGAGGTCATTTTATTTACCTAAGTTAAACATTTTGAACGGATAGCCCAAATGGGCACAGCCATTCTAATTTAATCTGAAGTTATTCTCTACTGTTAGGAGTTAAATGATTGCGCTAGAATAACAAGGTAAATATTCATTTGGGGTTAAGGGATGCAGCTAAAAGCAAGTATTTTACTAGGATTACTGGTGTTGACTGGGTGTGAAGATCAGTTGACACTCTCAAAAGTATGTAAAGAAACACCCGGGTTCTGCGCCGACTTAAATAAAGATAGCCACTGTAAAGAGCCTCGAGCAGAGGTAATTATGAAGCGCTACACTGAATATAAAGCCCCTACAGATGAAAATAAATATCAGTTGCTCAAAGGGTTTGAAACATATAATCAATGTATTACGCTTGCTGCAAAAATTGAGCACATAAAATTAAAGGCAAAAACAACGTCACGTATTGAAGGTCAATTTACTAGCATCAAAGAAATGGCGCGCCTCTACCAAGACACTCGAAATACCAATCACCCAGGTCTGCTTTATTATCAGTGGTCGCGTAATAACAACCAAAACGCACTTACTAAACTTCTCTCTCTTGAAAATGATGAAAGCGTAACGCAAAGTGCTGAAATGCAGTTTTTTTTAGCATCTTACTATATTAAGTTCGACGATGAAAAAACCATTGATTTACTCTATAAAACGTTAGAATTGAATAAAGAAGGGAGCACACCAAATCCAGAAGTTCTTACATCCTTAATTAGTCTGTTTTACAAACATGATAAGTTTAAACATGCTTATATTTTTTCTAAAGTAGCCCAAATGTCTGGCATAGAAAATATCGATTTGTTGCCAATTGAACATCAACTAGTAAGTATCGGTAAAAGTATTGATAGCCTAGATACACTGGCACAACAAACATACGAACAGATACAAACTGGTGAGTTTGTATCACCAAGAGAGTTTTAAAACAGTTTTCTAACGATACAACTAAATAACTCCGCTAGAGCGGAGTTATTTTAGACAATAAAAAAGGCAGCTTTCGCTGCCTTTTTTTATTTTGCTTTGCTTGTACCCACTTCTACACGGGTTTTAAGCTTTTGACCTGGTCGAAAAGTCACCACGCGGCGTGCCGAAATAGGTATATCTTCACCTGTTTTCGGGTTACGGCCTGGTCTTTCTTTTTTATCTCGAAGATCAAAGTTACCAAATCCAGAGAGCTTAACCTGCTCGCCTTTTTCTAGCGCTGAGCGGATTTCTTCAAAAAACGCTTCAACTAAATCTTTGGCATCTTTTTTATTGATCCCGAGCTTTTCAAATAGGTGTTCAGCTATGTCGGCTTTAGTAAGCGCCATATCTAGTCCCTCAACGATGCATTAAACTGTTCGGCCAATTCGGCCACCACGTTATCAACTACTAGATTGATATCTTTCTCTTCGAGTGTTCTATCAACCGCTTGCAGTGTTAGAGCAATCGCCAAACTCTTATAATTTGGCTCAATACCTTTGCCCTTATACACATCGAATAAGTTTAGGTCAACCAATTGATTTCCGCCAACTTTTTCGATCACGCTTAAAATGTCACCAGATTTAACGCTGTCCGCCACTAGAATCGCGATGTCGCGGCGATTTGAAGGGAATTTTGACACCCCTTCTGCTTGCGGTAAATTTCTTTTTTCTATTGCTGACATTTCAATTTCAAAAACAAAAGTTGCGTTGTTGATATCTAACGACTTTTGAGCTTGTGGATGTAAAGCACCAAAAAAACCAACCTTTTTGCCATCAACATATATTACTGCTGATTGACCTGGGTGAAGTCCATCTGACTGCTCTGCTTTAATTTCAAAACGAGTAACGTCGTTAGTGATTGCAAGTAAGGCTTCAACATCACCTTTTAGGTCGTAAAAATCAACATTACGTTTTTCTTCAACCCAATGCTCACCATTTACAAGACCAGTAATAACACCACCAATAACCGGTACTTGGTAAACACCGTTTTCTGCACTTTCGTCGCTTATAAATTTAAGACCATGTTCGAATAAACGAATACGAGGTTGTTGACGGTTTTGGTTATACGCTACAGATGCTAATAAACCCGGCATTAAACTTACGCGCATTGCCGACATTTCAATTGAAATAGGATGCGGTAATACCATTGCTTTACACTCTGGGTGTAAAATAGCTTGTGCTTTAGGGTCTACGAAACTGTATGTAATAGCTTCTTGGTATCCACGAGTAACCAACGTATTACGAAACTTACTAAGCGCAATAGTTGCTTCGTTATGTGTCGTCATTTTAAGTTTTGCAGTTGGTGCAACATTTGGAATGCTGTTGTAACCGTAAACACGTGCTACTTCTTCAATTAAATCTTCTTCGATGCGAATATCAAAACGGTAGCTTGGTACGTCCGCACTCCAGCTTTCATTTTCTACTTTAACATCAAGACCTAAACGCGTAAGAATATCTGTTACTTTAGCGTCTTCTATATGATGACCAATAACGCGGTCTAAACGTGCACGGCGAAGACGTACTTCAGTTACTTTTGGTAGTTTATCAGCCGCTACAGCTTCAACAACTGGACCTGCTTGACCACCTACAATTTCAAGAAGTAGCGCTGTTGCACGTTCCATTGCATCATGTTGTAGAGCAAAATCAACACCGCGTTCATAACGGTGTGAAGCATCAGTGTGTAAACCGTAGCTACGTGCTTGCCCTGCGATTGCAACAGGATTAAAAAATGCGCTTTCGAGTAATATGTCAGACGTTTTATCTGTAACACCTGATTGTTCACCACCAAAAACACCCGCAATTGCAAGTGCCTTGTTATGATCGGCTATCACAAGTGTTGTGTCGTTTAATTTAGCTGTATTACCGTCTAGTAAAACAAGCTCTTCACCGGCGTCTGCACTACGTACTTTAATACCACCTTCAATCGCATTTAAATCAAATGCATGCATAGGGTGACCAAGTTCAAGTAATACATAGTTAGTAACATCAACTACTGGGTCGATCGAACGTACGCCACTACGGCGTAGCTTTTCAACCATCCAAAGAGGTGTTTCTGCGTCAAGGTTAATGCCTTTTATCACACGACCAAGATAACGAGGACATGCATCTTCATTCACTAATTCAATTGATACTTGATCGTCAATTGTTGGTGTAACAGCTGGAATATCTAATACATTTACGTCAATACTATTTAAAACGCCTACTTCACGTGCTAGACCTTTAATACCTAAACAGTCGCCACGGTTTGGCGTTAAATCAACATCAATAATATTATCATCAAGCCCTAAGTAATCACGTAAATCAGTGCCTACTGGCGCATCACTTGGCAATTCCATAATGCCGTCGCCTTCTTCGCTAATACCTAGCTCAACAAAAGCACATAGCATTCCGTTTGAAGGTTGACCGCGTAGTTTGGCTTTTTTAATTTTAAAGTCACCAGGAAGCACAGCGCCCACAGTTGCAACGGCAACTTTAATACCTAAGCGACAATTTGGTGCACCACACACGATATCAAGTAGCTCATCGCCACCGACGTTAATTTTGGTAACACGCAGTTTATCTGCATCAGGGTGTTGCCCACATTCAACAACTTCACCAACAACTACGCCATTAAATTTGGCAGCAGCAGGCTCAACGCCATCAACTTCTAGACCAGCCATTGAAAGCTGTTCCGAAAGAGCTTGCGTATCAATAGCAGGATTAACCCACTCTCTTAACCACTTTTCACTAAATTTCATTTTATTGTTTCACTCTTAACGGAACTGGTTCAGGAATTTTAAGTCATTTTCGAAAAATGCACGTAAATCGTTTACGCCATAGCGCAACATAGTTAAACGCTCTACACCCATACCAAAAGCAAAGCCGGTGTATTTTTCAGGGTCGATACCCACAGACTTAAGTACATTTGGATGTACCATGCCGCAGCCTAGTACTTCTAACCACTTACCGTCTTTACCCATAACATCTACTTCAGCTGAAGGTTCTGTAAATGGGAAGAATGAAGGACGAAAACGAATTTCCATATCTTCTTCAAAAAAGTTACGTAAAAAATCATGCAAAATACCTTTTAGCTCAGTAAAGCTAACATCGGTATCAACCATTAAACCCTCTACCTGATGGAACATAGGAGTATGCGTTTGGTCGTAATCATTACGGTATACACGTCCAGGTGAAATAATACGCAGTGGTGGCTGCTCTGTTTCCATAGTACGAATTTGTACGCCACTTGTTTGTGTGCGCAGTACTAATTTAGGATTGAAATAAAAGGTATCGTGATCAGCACGTGCTGGATGATGCTCAGGAATATTTAGTGCATCAAAGTTATGAAAATCGTCTTCAATTTCTGGGCCTGATTTAACTTCAAAACCTAACTCACCAAAAAAGCTTTCTATACGTTCGATAGTGCGCGTAACTGGGTGTAAACCGCCAGCTGGCATAACGCGCCCTGGTAGAGTTACATCTATAGTTTCAGCAGCTAGCTTTTCTTCAAGTGCTTTGCTTGCTAACAACTCACGCTTTTCATTTATAGATGCTTGCACATCTTGCTTGGCTTGGTTTATAACTTGGCCTGCTTCTTTACGTTCTTCAGGTGCTATTTTACCTAACGTTTTAAGTAAGCTGGTGATTTCGCCTTTTTTACCAAGATAATTAACCCTGATTTCTTCTAACTGCGCGATTTCACTGGCACTGGCTACCGCCTCAAGTGCTTGCGCTAATATGTTTTCTAAGTTCATTCGATACCTGATCTTTCACAGAAGGTGATTGCTTAAGAGCGTGTTGACCTTTCAAAATTGCTTTGACAGCAATTTAGTTGGCTTTTTGCAAGACTGAGCACGTGTATTGTAGTTCCCTACAGAAATAGTGCGATGCGTTACATAAAAGCCAAACTAGTGCTGTCTAAACGGTTCTACTTAGGGGCGTTTTTTCTTTGTTGCTTGAGTTTTACATAAAACGACTATGCTATTGCCCTCACGACGCAATTAAAACGCTCCTAAGTTAAACAAATACCAATCAGGAAAGGTAAACACGCTCTGGTAATAGCTTATGATAACTGAAAGCAGGGTCTAGATTCTAGACCTACTACAGCTTTAACGTTGATTTTATAAAAGGAATTGTTAATTTTCGCTGTGCAGCCATCGATGCATGATCTAATTTATCAAGTACATCTAATAAAGCACGCATATCACGACTTAAACGCGTTAATAAAAAGCGCGCACATTCATCACTTAATTCAAGACCACGCATATGAGCACGCTTCACAAGTGCTTGTGCTTTATCGTCATCACTCATAGAGCGAATTTGGAATGTTGTTCCCCACGTTAAACGAGACTCTAAATCTGGCAAAGTGATATTAAGCATACTAGGGAGTAAATCAGCCGTTACAACCAACATTTTACCGGGTTCGTTGAACCGATTGAAAAAGTTGAATAATGCTTTTTCCCATGCGTCATTTCCAGCTACAAGGTGCACGTCATCAATGCATAAAACATCGAGTGCTTCTAAGCCATCTAGAACCATAGGCCCAAAATCAACAACTTCGCGCATAGAAAGTAGCATATTAGACAATCCACACTCTTGTGCTTTAATGCAAGTTGCATACAAAAGGTGAGATTTACCTGAATCGCCTAATCCACATAAATAAGTGTATTGAAACGTTTTTGCTAACTTCGAAAAACTATCTTTTAAATGGTTAACTTCTAACGAATTTTCTCCACCAAAATACGATGCAAACGTTTCGTCATCCGGTAACGTAACTGGTAATGCCATTTGCATCGGCTCAGGGGTTAACACTATTGTTTAACCCACTGGTACTCAAGACTATTTTTATCAACCACATGATAAAAAGCACGAGGGTCTTCATAATCTTTAAATGAAGAGTCAAGCCCTAAACCTTTTTTAAGATCAGCGACATTACCAGTATGATTTATTTTAAATTCAACTAGCTCCGATGTTTTACGCACAATAGTTACTTGTGTAACCACGCTTAAACTTAGTAATCTTCTTTTTGCTAATTCAATATCAACAAAACTGTCTGTGCCTTTTAAAGTTAAGGTAGCCGCCGCTTGCTCATAATAAGCATTAGGATCGATAGCATACTCACTGGCTAAACCCTGCGCTAAAGTATCAATCATTTGACTAACAATTTGTTGCTTATCACCCGTTAATCTATTTGAATCAAACTGATCATCGTTAGTAAAACGCCAATCTAAAATCCAATTTTCACTATCTGGTTCTTTGTACATTCTAGCCGTAATACTTCGCTCAGCACTATAGCGTTTAGAGGCTTCTTCTACTGGTTCTGAAAAATTACCCCATACTTCAGGAATACCAACTAAGCGTCTATCTTGTAAATCAAGCAAAGGTACAACCACGGGTAATCCACGACGTCCTGCTTTGTCATATATTAGCTGTTCTAACTGAGGATAGCTTTCTTGAGTAACTAATTCTCTACGCCAATTGTCTTCAATACCTAACCATATTGCGACTAATGGCCGTTGTACTCCCCATAGAGGTAAATTTAACTCTTTGATTAACGCATTGATCTTTCGAGCTTCAAATTTAACAACGAGTTTCAATTGTCCATTTGCTCTCTCATCATATTCAAACTTGAGCATATAATCAGAAATATCTTTAGTGCGTTGCTGTGCTAATTTATTTTGATCCGCAGTTTCATCACCGCTTACTTTCACTAAAACATTGAGCAAAGCTTTACGACTCGCAGCTAATCGAGTGTCACGTGTTTTGTCATCCACTTTTAAAATATCTTGATATAGATCAGTTACTTCAACTGCCGACGCAGAAAAACAAAATAAAATGGATATGGTGCTAATTAATAATCTATACACAGGCTATTAGTTCTTGGTTTTAAACTGATTTGATCCTAAATCAAAGACAGTAACAAAGCAAAATTAAATTTGTTATCTAAGGAAATGAAAGTAATTAGCTTTATAGAAAGTAAAAAAGATTAAATATGAATAAGATAGTTAAGTAAGTAGTACGCTATTCACCTACGTTTAACTTTATTACACTTTTCAAAAGGCGAACCTTTCGGGTTTAGTTTGATCATGAAGGTATTTAATGTAAGCACTTGATTATGTTATGGCATGGATTGTTCGTTATTCGCTCACATTTCACTTTTCTGCAGACGTAAAAAAGCCCGAATTATTAAATTCAGGCTTTCTACAATTTGAAGTCGGTGCGCCACGCAGTGGAATACCGTGTTGCCCACAGCGGTAGAAAGTCACATAGCAAAGGCGACAATATCATCGGAGCTGTTTGGTTTCACTACTGAGTTCGGCATAGGTGGCTATTTAGTAAATCCTAGACAGCAAAAAACCCGTCACATTGCTGTAACGGGTTTCTTTAATTTGAAGCCTGGTAATGTCCTACTTTCACATAGCAAATGCTACACTATCATCGGCGCTGTTTCGTTTCACTACTGAGTTCGGCATGGAATCAGGTGGGTCCAAAACGCTATTGTCACCAAGCAAATTTGGGCGTTAATTCGTATCGCTACGCACTAACTGAATTTGGAAAATATCTGATAATATTTTTTAAGTCTTTCTTAAGTAATATCTACTTTAGTCATATTAACTTCTTCGCTTGTTTCACTATCACATAAAACGCGTTTGGCGTTGTATGGTTAAGCCTCACGGGTAATTAGTACAAGTTAGCTTAATGGCTCACACCACTTCCACATCTTGCCTATCAACGTTGTAGTCTTCAACGGCCCTTCAGAGACTTTAAAAGTCTAGTGAGAACTCATCTCGAGGCCTGCTTCGCGCTTAGATGCTTTCAGCGCTTATCAGTTCCGAACGTAGCTACCGGGCAATGCCATTGGCATGACAACCCGAACACCAGCGGTTCGTTCACTCCGGTCCTCTCGTACTAGGAGCAACCCCTCTCAATTCTCAAACGCCCACGGCAGATAGGGACCGAACTGTCTCACGACGTTCTAAACCCAGCTCGCGTACCACTTTAAATGGCGAACAGCCATACCCTTGGGACCGACTTCAGCCCCAGGATGTGATGAGCCGACATCGAGGTGCCAAACACCGCCGTCGATATGAACTCTTGGGCGGTATCAGCCTGTTATCCCCGGAGTACCTTTTATCCGTTGAGCGATGGCCCTTCCATTCAGAACCACCGGATCACTATGACCTACTTTCGTACCTGCTCGACGTGTCTGTCTCGCAGTTAAGCTGGCTTCTACCATTACACTAACCGTACGATGTCCGACCGTACTTAGCCAACCTTCGTGCTCCTCCGTTACTCTTTAGGAGGAGACCGCCCCAGTCAAACTACCCACCAGGCACTGTCCGTAACCCCGATTCAGGGGCCAACGTTAGAACATCAAAACTACAAGGGTGGTATTTCAAGGTTGACTCCACAACAACTAGCGTCGCTGCTTCAAAGTCTCCCACCTATCCTACACATGTAGGTTCAATGTTCAGTGCCAAGCTGTAGTAAAGGTTCACGGGGTCTTTCCGTCTAGCCGCGGGTACACAGCATCTTCACTGCGATTTCAATTTCACTGAGTCTCGGGTGGAGACAGCGTGGCCATGGTTACACCATTCGTGCAGGTCGGAACTTACCCGACAAGGAATTTCGCTACCTTAGGACCGTTATAGTTACGGCCGCCGTTTACCGGGGCTTCGATCAAGAGCTTCTCCCTAAGGATAACCCCATCAATTAACCTTCCGGCACCGGGCAGGTGTCACACCGTATACGTCATCTTGCGATTTTGCACAGTGCTGTGTTTTTAATAAACAGTCCCAGCCACCTGGTCACTGCGGCTCCCGTCCGCTTAGAGAGCAAGTCTCGTCACAGATAGGAGCGTACCTTCTCCCGAAGTTACGGTACGATTTTGCCTAGTTCCTTCACCCGAGTTCTCTCAAGCGCCTTAGTATTCTCTACCTGACCACCTGTGTCGGTTTGGGGTACGATTCCATATAATCTGAAGCTTAGAGGCTTTTCCTGGAAGTATGGCATCAACAACTTCATCACCTTAGTGACTCGTCTCGTGTCTCAGTCTTAATAGCAACCCGGATTTACCTAAGTCACCAACCTACTCACTTTCACATAGACTACCAACGCTATGCTTGTTTAGCCTGCTCCGTCCCCCCATCGCAATTATATCGAGTACAGAAATATTAATCTGTTTCCCATCGACTACGCCTTTCGGCCTCGCCTTAGGGGTCGACTTACCCTACCCTGATTAACATGGGATAGGAACCCTTGGTCTTCCGGCGTGGGAGTTTTTCACTCCCATTATCGTTACTCATGTCAGCATTCGCACTTCTGATACCTCCAGCATACCTCCCGGTACACCTTCAACGGCTTACAGAACGCTCCCCTACCACTCATCCTAAGATGAATCCGCAGCTTCGGTGCATAGTTTAGCCCCGTTACATCTTCCGCGCAGACCGACTCGACCAGTGAGCTATTACGCTTTCTTTAAAGGATGGCTGCTTCTAAGCCAACCTCCTGGCTGTCTGGGCCTTTCCACATCGTTTCCCACTTAACTATGACTTTGGGACCTTAGCTGGCGGTCTGGGTTGTTTCCCTCTTCACGACGGACGTTAGCACCCGCCGTGTGTCTCCCGGATATTACTTTACGGTATTCGGAGTTTGCAAAGGGTTGGTAAGTCGGGATGACCCCCTAGCCTTAACAGTGCTCTACCCCCGTAAGTATTCGTCCGAGGCTCTACCTAAATAGATTTCGGGGAGAACCAGCTATCTCCCGGTTTGATTAGCCTTTCACTCCTAGCCACAGGTCATCCCCTAACTTTTCAACGTTAGTGGGTTCGGTCCTCCAGTTGATGTTACTCAACCTTCAACCTGCCCATGGCTAGATCACCGGGTTTCGGGTCTATACCTTGCAACTATTCGCCCAGTTAAGACTCGGTTTCCCTACGGCTACCCTATTCGGTTAACCTCGCTACAAAATATAAGTCGCTGACCCATTATACAAAAGGTACGCAGTCACCCAACAAGTGGGCTCCTACTGCTTGTACGTACACGGTTTCAGGTTCTATTTCACTCCCCTCACAGGGGTTCTTTTCGCCTTTCCCTCACGGTACTGGTTCACTATCGGTCAGTTGGGAGTATTTAGCCTTAGATGATGGTCCACCTATATTCAGTCAAAGTTTCACGTGCTCCGACCTACTCGATTTCACTTAAAATGTCTTTTCATGTACGGGACTATCACCCTGTATCGTGGCACTTTCCAGAGCCTTCCATTAACACATAATAAGCTTAAGGGCTGTTCCGATTTCGCTCGCCGCTACTTTCGGAATCTCGGTTGATTTCTTTTCCTACGGGTACTTAGATGTTTCAGTTCTCCGCGTTCGCTTCGTTAACCTATGTATTCAGTTAACGATACCTGCAAGCAGGTGGGTTTCCCCATTCGGAAATCCTAGTCTCAAGTGCTTTTTACTAGCTTGACTAGGCTTATCGCAAGTTAATACGTCCTTCATCGCCTCCAACTGCCAAGGCATCCACCGTGTACGCTTAGTCACTTAACCATACAACCCAAACGGGTCTTTGTTTTGTGACAGTTTAACTTCGCCAGAAGTCAATATTGAATACTAAAGTAGATACCAATCAATCAACTCATAAGAGTTAA
>NZ_AUTQ01000062.1 GCF_000498095.1 Pseudoalteromonas sp. TB64 | reverse complement strand
GAGCCGCTACATATAACTTTTTAGGGATAATATATTGTTGTGCTTCAAATACGAAGTACTCTACTGATGAGTCGCCTTCTATTACACTGTTTGAATCAAAAGTAGTGCCGTTTTCATCAGCTATTCCATTTGTACCAAAGTAGGTAATACCGGCAACTGCGTTACCAGCCGCGTCCGCAAACGTGTAGTCATCAGACGATTTACCAACCATAAAAATTAAGCTAGTTTCGTCAGATGGTTGATAAGCTAAATTCAACTGGATAATTGATTGCTCAAGACCAGGCATGGCGCCCACGTGAGTATCACGTTCATTTGAAGGTGATGCTGAGAAATTATAGTTTTCACCATCGCCAAAGCGATAATTTGTTGTTGTTACACCATCAAGACTTGCTACACCATTTTCAAAACGTAATTGGTCGCCTTGATTCGCTTTTAATAAGTTTAAACCGGCTTTAAAGCCACCTTCAAATTCTAGAGTACCTTGAAGTCGGTAGTTGTAACCTCGGTCTTCTTGAAAAGCTTCACCAAAACTAGAAGTAGTGATATGGCCTGTAACATTATAAGCACGCACTACACCGCTATCGAAAGTTTCGCTATAGCTTAGCTGCGCGCCATTTTCTGCGGTTGCATAATCTGTTATACCGTTACCAATTAATGCATTACCTTGGTTATCTGCACCGTCTTGAAAGCCTTTAAATTGAAAAGGCGAACCACCAATGTTACCCAAGCGTAATATTAAATTAGCATTATCTTTTGGTGTTCCATAAAGGCCTAGTAGGTCAAACTCAATACCTGCAAAGTCATTGTGGAATGAAAAATCACGGTCCTCACCACCAAAGTCATTAGGCTCTTCGGCAATGTCTATGTCGGCTGTGATGTATTCATTAATATGAAATTTAAGCATTAGATTTGCTCTAATACGTCCAAACCCTGACTCTTGTTCTTCATCTTCTGGACGAAATGCGCCATCTTTCGCTTGAATTGACTGAAAGTTTTGCATTAATAAGAAATCTACGTCAATGCGATCTAAGTACTCTGAAACATCAGCCTGTGCAGGTGCTGATGTAGCCATAGCTGCCGCTATGAGAGAAATTGCAAATTTAGTATTTTTATTATTTAACATAATAAGCTCTTTATTTAGTGTGGTGTGTAAGTACAGTGTGTAGATGAGAAAATACTGAGCAATAGCATAAGAAACTAATGAAATCGCATTTGTGAGCATGAGCCCATCTGGTGAGCATAATCACAGAATGAATTTAGAAGGTCAACGATTTTTTATTACATAAAGTTTACAAAAAATAGAGTTATAGTTTAAATATTTTTGAATCAATAAGTTAAGTAGCAAATTTGTTACAGTAATTTAAGTCGGAAATTCTGTTTTAGATGTATTTATTTAAAACAAGTAAACGGTTTGTTTGATATATGAACCAGAGTGAATTAAATAAAATACTCATGCGCGGGTTTTAGTGGTTTAAATTTACTCAAGCTAGGTTAAAGGAAACACTTAATGTTAAATAACGATCATTACTTATATATGTAGCAAAAAATATATAGCCAACTAAACGTTGTAGATTTTTATATAGATAAAAAATAATAAAAGCTGTAAACGGTATATTAATTACGCTTTTTTAAGCAACTATCTTGAGCTTACGTGGGGGTTAGCATAGTATTGAAAATACTTAAGATGTATTAAATATAGAAGTAATTAACATATGGAATTTGTTCGCCCTCTAGAGCCTATCCTCATCATTGATGATGTTAAGGAAATACGTGATTATCTAAATCAAATTTTAACTGAGCTCGGCTTTGAAGACATTTTAGAAAGCGCCAACTTCAACTCAGCTAAACCATTAATGAATGAAAAATCACCCAATGTTATTTTTTTAGACGTTGATTTACCTGACTCTGATGGCACCGATATTCTGGAGTTTATAAATGATACATACCCACATGCTCACGTTGTTATGTGCTCTGGGCATAATAGCTTCGAAAATGTTCAAAACACGTGGGAATTAGGTGCGAAAGGTTTTATAGCAAAACCTTTTAACGCTAAAAAAGTTGATACCGTAATGAAACGCCTCGAACTCATAGAATAATAAAAAAGGTTAACATGCAAAGTACCGTTACAGCGATTATAGAAGATTTATCAGGTGTTATTTTTGGCAAAAAACAACAAATTAAACTAGCGCTTACCTGCCTATTTAGTGAAGGACATTTACTAATTGAGGATTTACCTGGCATGGGTAAAACAACGCTTTCTCATGCTTTAGCTGCGGTACTCGGGTTATCTTATCAACGTATACAGTTTACAAGTGATTTATTACCTGCCGACATATTAGGCACAAATATATTTAATAGTAACGAGCACACCTTTACTTTTCACAAAGGTCCCATATTTAGCCAGGTTGTATTAGCCGACGAAATAAATAGAGCGGGTCCTAAAACACAAAGTGCTTTACTAGAGGCAATGGAAGAGCAACAAGTGACTGTTGACGGTAAAAAGTATTCACTTCCAGCTTCTTTTTTTGTGATTGCTACACAAAATCCATTATATCAGTCTGGTACTTACCCATTACCTGAATCTCAGTTAGACCGTTTTTTAATGCGAATTAGTTTAGGGTTTCCACCAAAAGAAGCCGAAAAACGCTTAATTTTAAATATGCAAAAACGTGACTACTCTATGTTACCAAAGCGAATAAATGAGCAGCAACTAGCAGAAATACAAACGGCTATTAGCCACATTACAATAAGCTCTCCGGTAATTGACTACATAATTGAATTAGTAAACTACACACGTAATAGTAATGCATTTGCTGCGTCACTATCACCGCGTGCAAGTATGGCTTTAGCTAAAGCTGCAAAATCATGGGCTTATATTGACGGACGAGATTTTGTAATGCCAGAAGATGTGCAGGCAGTATTTGCAAGTGTATGTCAGCACCGATTAGGCTTACATAACGAGTCGGGTGAGGCACAGGTAAACGATATTTTAAAAGCTGTTTTGGTACCGGTATAAAATCTTATGCCAAAAAAAACACTTAAGCGCCCTACTTTATTTAAGTCATTTAAGCGCGCAATATTTAATAAGCTATTAAAAAATAAACACTTAAAAAACTCCATCACACTTGAACATAAAACAATATATGTTTTACCATCATCTCTTGGATGGTACTTTGTTATTGTTGCTATATTAAACTTTATTATGGGTATTAATTATCAAAACAACTTAATTTTGATAATGGCTTATTTGATGTTTGTGGTAATAATAATTTCAGTGCTTATGGGGTACAGTAATGCAAAGGGATTAACTGTAACTTTTAAAAGTGTATTTCCGAGTTTTTCCCCTCAAAAACCTAGTTCTCAATTTATTTTACAAAGTCCTACAATTTGCCAATCTGTATCACTCACCTATCAAGGCGAATTACAAACTCAAGTACACAGTGATGAGGTTAATAATAAACCCCAAACAATAACTCTTAATTTACCTTATTCACACCGTGGGCAATATGCATTTGAACGAATAAAAATTGCTAGCAACTATCCATTTGGCTTAGTTACAGTGTGGAGTTACATTCAGCTACAAAGCGAGACTTTTGTTTACCCTTCTCTTGAAAAAGTATTAAGTGATGAGCACGTTAGTGCACTTGATGAACAATCGGATAGTGGAATAGCAAAAGAAGCTGGCAGCGAAGAGTTTGAATCTTTAATTCCTCACTTACCAGAGATGGGTCTGCAAAGAATTTCGTGGAAACATTATGCTAAAACGCAGCAATTACTTGTGAAAGAATTTGTTGATTTTAAAACAGCAAATGCTCTATTCGATTTTAAGTTAATGCATGGCGATACTGAACAGCGCTTAAGTCAACTGTGCTTTTTAGTCTGCGAAGCCACAGAGCAAAATACTCCTTTTATGCTAAAACTACCCAATAAAACACTAAACACCAATACAGGGCAGCATCATAAACAGCAATGCCTAGAATTATTAAGTGCATTTAATGGGGCTGTATAATGAATATAATTAAAAATGAAAAAGTAATAAATTTTTCTTTATGCTTTATATATGCGTGTTTGATTATATTTTTTATCGCACACTTACCCATTGTATTTATTAGTGTTTTAACAATACTGTGTGTATGGAATTTTTATATTACAACAACAAATAAATCCAAACCTAATGCGTGGTTAGCTAATATATTAGCAGGTGCCGCTCTTGGGTTAATGATTTACAGTGTTGGAATGTCTGACACGGTTATTTTATTTGTTGCTATGTTATTGCTTTCTAGCATATTTAAATTATTACAGGCTA
Source organism: Pseudoalteromonas sp. TB64 (assembly GCF_000498095.1). Taxonomy (GTDB): domain Bacteria; phylum Pseudomonadota; class Gammaproteobacteria; order Enterobacterales; family Alteromonadaceae; genus Pseudoalteromonas. The sequence goes on along the minus strand of NZ_AUTQ01000062.1, from coordinate 2,624 downwards.
AAACTAAAAAGCACTACCATATAATTACAACTCTTACGTTTTTCTCTCTTTCGGCTGTATATTTATTTAACCAAAGCATCGTTACCACACTCGTTGTAAGCGGCTTATACATATTAAATTTTGCAGTGCTTGGCTTATTAGAATCAAAACATAATTTGAAAGTGACGTCTAAACAAAGCGGTAAATTACTATTGCTTGCTTTGCCCTTAGCAATATTTTTATTATTATTTTTACCAAAAATGCCTGCGTTTTGGCAACTACCAGGTCCAAAACTTGCTAAAACAGGGCTTTCTGAACAAGTTGATCCTTTTGATATAGCTAAATTATCGAACTCAGATGAACTCGTCTTTAGAGCCACATTTAATAAGCAATCTCCAAGCTCCCCTTATTATTGGCGTGCTATTGTGCATGACGAATTTAATGGAAATGCTTGGTTAACATCCGACTTTTTAAAATATAATAATTTACATGCTCAAGAGCTAAACGCAGACTATGAAACGAAAGTTGAATACTCAGTAATAGCAGAACCCGCAACACAAAAATGGTTGTATGGACTTTCTTTCTCAACAAGTAATACAGATGGCGTGCAAGGAAACGCGCTTGGATTACTGAGGAAAAAGAAATATCAGGCAAAAAATCTGCAATACAATGTAAGCAGTGTAGCGCTTAATCAAACTCCTTTGTCACCAAGAAAAACGAAGCAATACACACTTCTCACAAGTAAAAACAATAGTAAAACACTAACACTCTCAGAAAATTTAAAACAACAAACAAAAAGTGACCGTGAATTTTATAATGCGTTATTACAGTACTTTGTAGATAAAAAGTTTACCTACACCTTAACGCCTTCACCTATGAGTGGTGACGATACTATTGATCAGTTTATATTTGATAATCAACGTGGCTTTTGTGGTCACTACGCCAGTGCCGCCGCTTATATATTTAGAAGTGCGGGAATTCCTGCTCGCGTAGTTAGTGGATATTTAGGTGGTGAACTTAATCAAAGTAATAATACGCTAACCGTTCGCCAGTATGATGCCCATGCATGGGTAGAAGTCTATTTAGAAAGCGAAGGTTGGCAGATTTTTGATGCTACCGCCGTTGTAGCACCAGAGCGTTTAAATGGCTCGCTTTCTCAAAATGAAGAATTAAACGATGAGTTCAAAAGTAATCTAGATTTTGGGCTTGTTAGCTTAAGTAATTTTGCAGCAATTAACTGGCTAAGGTTAGAACTCGAAAATTTAGATTATCAATGGGCAAGTTGGGTTCTTGGATTTGATGATGAAAAGCAAAGTGATTTTTTAAAATCAATTTTTGGAAGCAAAAACATTTGGTTGGTACCCTTAATTGTACTTTTAACAGCAGGCTTTTGTTTTATTGGGTACTTTGTGTATTTAAACTGGCCAAAACAAGGCTCTGCTAAATTAGCCCCTATGGTTAAAGAGTATTATCAAATAGTAAGTTGGGCTGAAAAACAAAAATTAAATATATCTGAGAATTTAACACCTAGTCAGCAACTTCAATATTTTGCAGTGCATTTGCCACAAGTTGCACAATCAATAAACGAATTTAGTAAATTATTTAACCAAGTACGTTATGAAAAAAAACCATTTACAAAAGAGCGTAAAACTCACGCTAAAGATCTGATAAAATTAATTAAAACTTCAAAACAGAGAAAACTATGAATGCTGTTGTTATAGGCGTTATTTTAATGCTTGGGCTATCTTTGGCCCGTGTAAACGTCATTGTTGCCATGACTATAAGTGCGTTAGTTGCAGGCCTAACTGCAGGCTTGGGAATAAAAGAAAGTGTTGATGCATTCAATTCAGGGCTTTCTGCAGGTGCGGAGATTGCACTAAGTTATGCAATGTTAGGTGCATTTGCCGTGGCTATTTCTAAATCAGGATTAACACGCATACTCGCCAATAAATTATTAGCGAAGGTAAATGCAAAAGACAGCAGTAATGAAACGTTCTTGAGCTACTTTATTTTATTAATTATCCTAGGTTGTGCTATTTCTTCACAAAATTTAGTACCTGTACACATTGCGTTTATTCCTATTTTAATTCCGCCCCTACTCGTTGTTTTTAATAAGTTACGATTAGATAGACGTGCTATAGCGTGCATTTTAACATTTGGATTAGCAACTTCTTACATGGTGTTGCCTTATGGTTTTGGTGGGATTTATTTATATTCTATTTTACATAAAAATCTTGTTGATAATGGTCTAGACATTGTAAATACACAAGTTCCTATTGCGATGATTATTCCTGCACTTGGTATGTTTATTGGGTTAATTATTGCAGTATTTGTTACCTATAAAAAACGCCGTGAATACACAGAGCAGCCATTAACAACTCAGAGTAAATTGGCTGATGTCGAAAACCCTAAAAAAGTAATGATTGTAGGGCTTTTTGCAGTACTTGCCTCGCTTGTTGCACAAAACCTAAGTGGTTCAATGATTTTAGGGGGTTTAGTTGGTGTAATGATATTTAGTGTATTTGGTGTGGTTAAATGGGAAGAAAACGGCGACGTATTTAGCAAAGGCGTTGCGATGATGGCCATGATTGGTTTTATTATGATATCGGCACAAGGCTTTGCATCGGTTATGCAGGCTACTGGCG
>NZ_AUTQ01000061.1 GCF_000498095.1 Pseudoalteromonas sp. TB64 | reverse complement strand
GGCATGTGTAGAAGCAGGGGCTGACGCTATTTTTGCTGAAGCCGTACACGACCTTGCTGATTATCAAGCATTTGCAAAAGCGATTAACGTTCCAATTTTGGCAAACATTACCGAGTTTGGTCAAACGCCTATTTATACCAAAGAGCAGTTAAGTGATGTGGGCGTTAAAATGGTGCTTTATCCGCTAAGTGCTTTTAGAGCGATGAATAAAGCTGCTTTAAATGTGTATTCAGCAATTTTGAATGAAGGCTCGCAACAAAGCCAAATAGAAAATATGCAAACACGTGCAGAGCTATACGACTTTTTAGATTACCACACGTACGAGAACACACTCGACACCCTTTTTTCATCAAAATCTGACAAGTAAATAAACACTAATAAAACACACACAAATTATAGATAGGAGAAGATCATGGTCGATAAAGCATTGAGCGGCGCAGGTTTACGCGGACAAGTAGCAGGGCAAACAGCATTATGTACAGTTGGGCAAAGCGGTTCGGGGTTAACGTATTGTGGTTACGATATTAGCGAACTTGCCGAAAAAGCTCAGTTTGAAGAAGTGTCGTTTTTACTTTCTCGTGGTGAGTTACCAACTACCAGCGAACTTGTGCAATATAAAGCTAAATTAAAAAGCTTACGCGGCTTACCGAGTGCACTTAAAACCGTTCTTGAAAATATTCCTAAAGACGCGCATCCAATGGATGTAATGCGCACGGGTTGCTCTATGTTGGGTAATCTTGAAATAGAAAATGATTTTAGCCAAGCTAACGATGCAATCGACCGAATGGTTGCGGTATTCCCTAGTATTATTTGTTATTGGTATCGTTTTACTCACGATGGCGTACGTATTAAAACACAAACTGACGATGACTCAGTTGGTGCGCATTTTTTAACGCTGTTACATGATAAAGCCCCAAGTGAATTGTTTGCTCAAGTGATGAATGTATCGTTAATATTATACGCAGAGCACGAGTTTAACGCCTCTACGTTTACGGCTCGCGTGTGTGCGTCAACGCTTTCTGATATTCATTCTTGCGTAACGGGTGCAATTGGTACGCTGCGTGGTCCATTACATGGTGGCGCTAACGAAGCAGCAATGGATATGATTCAAGGTTTTACAAGTGTTGAACATGCAGAGCAAGAAGTAATGGGCATGCTGGAGCGTAAAGATAAAATTATGGGCTTTGGTCATGCTATTTATCGTGAGTCTGATCCGCGTAACGTTATTATTAAAAAGTGGTCTGAAAAACTAGCCGATGAAGTGGGCGACCATGTGCTTTATCCTGTGTCTGTTCGTTGTGAAGAAATTATGTGGCGCGAGAAAAAACTGTTTTGTAATGCCGATTTTTTCCATGCATCTGCTTATCACTTTATGAATATTCCGACTAAGTTATTTACGCCAATATTTGTAATGAGCCGTGTTACAGGTTGGACCGCGCATGTTAAAGAGCAGCGCACAAATAACCGTATTATTCGCCCAAGCGCTGACTACACAGGACCTGATGCACGTAGTTACACACCAATCGAATCAAGATAATAAGTTACCAACTCTCATGTATATTTGAATAATTTAGCTGGTTAAATATGACCACACATGAGAGTTGGTAAGTGAATTAAGGTGAACTCTATATTCACCTTTTACGGCTTTAATGCTTTATATAATAAAAAACCTGCAAACCTAAAGCCTTTCTTAATAACCCCGTCACCAATTAGCGAACTTTTATTATGACCATAATTAATAATACCCAATACCGTAAACCTCTACCTGGCTCAAATGTTGATTATTACGACACTAAAGAAGCGGTTGATGAAATTAAGCCTGGCGCATATGCCACACTACCTTATACATCGCGCGTACTTGCTGAAAACTTAGTACGTCGATGCGACCCTGCAATGTTAACCGATGCACTTAAGCAGCTAATTGAGCGCAAACAAGATTTAGATTTTCCGTGGTATCCGGCGCGAGTAGTGTGCCATGATATTTTAGGGCAAACGGCGCTTGTTGATTTAGCAGGTTTGCGTGATGCAATTGCTGCTAAAGGTGGCGATCCGGCAAAAGTAAATCCAGTTGTACCAACACAGTTAATTGTTGATCATTCATTATCGGTTGAGCATGCTGGGTTTGATCCCGATGCGTTTGAAAAAAACCGTTCAATAGAAGATAGACGCAACGATGACCGTTTTCATTTTATAAATTGGACTAAAACAGCCTTTAAAAACATTGATGTGATCCCGCCGGGTAACGGGATTATGCATCAAATTAATCTTGAAAAAATGTCGCCGGTTATTCAAAACCGTGATGGCATTGCATTCCCCGATACATTAGTTGGAACTGATAGCCATACTCCTCATGTAGATGCGTTAGGTGTAATAGCGGTGGGCGTAGGTGGGCTTGAAGCCGAAAGCGTAATGCTTGGTCGCGCCTCTTATATGCGCCTGCCAGATATTGTAGGTGTTGAGCTTACGGGTATTCGTCAACCAGGTATTACAGCCACCGACATTGTACTTGCCATAACCGAATTTTTACGTGGGCAACGTGTGGTATCGGCTTATTTAGAATTTTATGGTGAAGGTGCTGATGCACTAACCCTTGGCGACAGAGCAACAATTTCGAACATGACGCCAGAATTTGGCGCAACAGCAGCCATGTTCTATATCGACGAAATGACAATTGATTACCTGCGTTTAACCGGACGTGAAGAAGAGCAAATTGCACTGGTAGAAAACTACGCTAAAACCACAGGTTTATGGAGTGACAGCTTAAAAACAGCTAAATACGACCGCGTACTTACATTTGATTTATCAAGCGTGGGTCGTAATATTGCAGGACCATCTAATCCGCATCGCCGTGTATCAACAAGTGATTTAGCAAAAGAGGGCATTTCTGGCGTTGTTGAAAACGAAGAAGGCTTAATGCCAGATGGCGCATGTATTATTGCAGCTATTACCAGTTGTACTAATACGAGTAACCCGCGCAATGTTATTGCCGCTGCATTACTTGCACGTAATGCAAATGCAAAAGGCTTAACGCGTAAACCTTGGGTTAAAACGTCACTTGCGCCAGGTTCTAAAGCCGTTCAATCGTATCTTGAAGACGCAAACTTACTCACAGAGCTTGAGCAACTGGGCTTTGGCATTGTGGGTTTTGCCTGTACTACGTGTAACGGTATGAGTGGGGCACTTGACCCCGCTATTCAAAAAGAAGTAATTGAGCGTGACTTATACGCAACGGCTGTACTTTCAGGTAATCGTAACTTCGACGGGCGTATTCATCCCTATGCTAAGCAAGCATTTTTAGCGTCTCCTCCTTTAGTTGTTGCTTACGCGATTGCCGGTACTATTCGTTTTGATATTGAAAAAGATATTTTAGGGCAAGATCCGCAGGGTAACGATATTACACTTAAAGATTTATGGCCATCTGATGAAGAAATAGACGCAGTAGTTAAGCAAAGCGTTAAGCCTGAGCAATTTAGAAAAGTATACGAGCCAATGTTTAACTTAACTGTAGATTACGGTGAAGATAACGATCCATTGTATGAGTGGCGACCACAAAGTACGTACATTCGTCGTCCGCCTTATTGGGAAGGTGCATTAGCGGGTGAGCGCACAATGACCGGTATGCGTGCACTTGCTGTACTTGGTGACAACATTACAACCGATCATTTATCGCCTTCAAACGCAATTATGGCAAGTAGTGCCGCTGGCGAATACCTAACTAAAATGAACGTCCCAGAGGAAGATTACAACTCGTACGCAACGCACCGAGGCGATCATTTAACAGCGCAGCGTGCAACATTTGCAAACCCTAAACTACTTAATGAAATGGTACTTGATGAAAACGGCGAAGTTAAACAAGGCTCGTATGCACGACTAGAGCCACAAGGTACTAATACACGCATGTGGGAAGCAATCGAAGCGTACATGGAGCGCAAACAACCACTTATTATTGTAGCCGGAGCCGATTACGGACAAGGTTCGTCGCGCGATTGGGCTGCAAAAGGTGTAAGGCTTGCAGGTGTTGAAGTTATTGCAGCAGAGGGCTTTGAGCGTATTCATCGTACTAACTTAGTGGGTATGGGTGTATTGCCACTTGAATTTAAAGCAGGCACAACCCGTAAAACGCTCAAACTTGATGGCAGTGAAAGTTATGATGTAACAGGCGAGCCAACGCCTGGTTGTACGCTTAATTTATCTATCACACGTAAAAATGGCGAAGTGTTAAATATACCCATGAAGTGCCGTATAGATACTCAAGAAGAGCTTTCTATTTATGCTGCTGGCGGTGTATTACAGCGCTTTGCACAAGACTTTTTAGAAGCCACTAAAACTGCATAAGGAAAGGGTTATTTATGTTTAAACCGCAAATTAAAGTGCCTGCAACCTATATGCGAGGCGGCACTAGTAAAGGTGTGTTTTTTAATTTAACTGATTTACCAAAGTCTGCTCAAGTAGCAGGCGAGGCACGCGATAATTTATTACTGCGTATTATAGGCAGTCCCGATCCGTACGCCAAACAAACGGATGGTATGGGTGGCGCTACGTCTAGTACCAGTAAAACAGTCATTTTAAGTAAAAGTGAGCAAGCCGATCACGATGTTGATTATTTATTTGGTCAAGTGGCGATAGATAAGCCCTTTGTTGATTGGAGCGGTAACTGCGGTAATTTAACATCAGCAGTGGGTGCTTTTGCCATTAGTAATAGTTTGGTCGATAAAAGCAGAGTACCCGATAACGGTGTTGCTATTGTGCGTGTGTGGCAGGCTAATATTAAAAAAAGTATTTTAGTCCATGTACCAATAACTAATGGCGAAGTACAAGAAACCGGTGATTTTGAGCTCGATGGCGTTACATTTCCTGCAGCCGAGGTAAAGCTTGAGTTTATTGACCCAGCTGATGGTGATGGCGCCTTATTTCCAACTGGCAACGTAGTTGATAGCTTAGAAGTACCAGGCGTTGGCACTTTAAAAGCAACAATGATAAACGCAGGTATACCTACCATATTTATTAATGCGGCTGATATTGGTTATGCCGGCACCGAGCTGCAAGATGATATTAATAACGATGTTGTTGCACTTAAAAAGCTTGAAACTATTCGCGCTTATGGTGCTGTAAAAATGGGCTTAATTACTGATATTAGTGAAGCACAAGCTCGCCAACATACGCCTAAAGTTGCGTTTGTTGCATCGCCTTTAGATTATAAAGCGTCTAGCGGAAAGCTTATTGAATCTGCAAACATTAACTTATTAGTGCGCGCTATGTCGATGGGTAAACTGCATCACGCCATGATGGGCACAGCTGCTGTTGCTATTGGTACTGCCGCAGCTATCGAAGGCACACTGGTTANGTTAATGTAGCCGCTGGAGGCGGCGCATTGAGTGAAGTGAACTTTGGTCATCCATCGGGCACATTAAAAGTAGGCGCAGAGGCTAAAAATATAAACGGTGACTGGCAAGTAACTAAAGCAAGTATGAGCCGCAGTGCGCGAGTACTTATGGAAGGCGTTGTAAGGGTCCCTCAGTAAACTTTTAACACTAATTAGCCAAGTTACAGCATTAATACATTGAATCTATTTATTATTTTTGTAAAATATAAACAAGCCCTTTTTTTTAATTTAAGGACTTTTTTTCAAACTTTAAAAGGATTTAAAAATGAATAAAATTATTATTGGGTTTGCTTTTGCTATTTCATCATTTGGTGCACTTGCGCAAAGCACTGATGGTTGGCCAGAAGGTGGTGCAATGCACACCGGCATTACTTATAATTTAGAGGGCAATAGATACAAAACTAAAATCAGTAAAATGATGGATGAAATCTACCCACAACTAAATGACGATTACCAAGTAGATGCAGTTAAAGCACAAATAAAAGCATGGGAGCAGTATATAGATGCTACATGTAACGTTGTTGGCATAGCAACGGGGGCCGGTGGCTCGTGGCCCTCAACATATAGTGTTAAATGCGAAAGAAGCCTAAGTTATGATAGATACTTTGCGACTAAAAATGCGCTAAAGTGTGTTAATAGATTGAGCAAAGAAGAGTTTGTAGGGCGTAGCGAAAAGTTAAATTGTTTAATTCAAACATTAAATATAAAAATATTTTAAGGTCTACATAGCGCTACAGCTAAATTATACAGTTAGCTGTAGCATTTTAGGCTTTATAGCAACTCAATACTTACTGTTGCGCCTTTTTCGATATTGCCGCTTTGTGCTGGCACTACAATTAAGCAGTTAGCTTTACTAAGCGACGAAAGTACACCCGAGCCCTGTTTATTAAACGGGGCAACTACTAAGTCACCTTGCTCGTTTGTTGCTGCTGTACCGCGTTGAAAGTCGGCTCTTCCTGGGCGCTTTTTAATAACGGATGTAGTAACAGCGTTAAAACGCATTTTAGGGTTTACTTCACCAAGACCCGACAGCTTTTGCAGTGCCGGCTCTACTAACTGATTAAACGTAACTGCAGCCGACACAGGGTTACCTGGCAAGCCAAAAAAGTAACTGTTAGCTAGTTTACCAAAGGCAAAAGGTTTGCCTGGTTTCATGGCTATTTTCCAAAAGTGAATTTCGCCAATTTCGTTGAGCACTTCTTTAGTAAAGTCGGCTTCACCAACCGATACACCGCCTGAGCTTATTACGGCATCGGCAAGTTCGTTCGCTTTTAAAAATGCATTAGTAATGAGTTCTTTGTCATCAGGAATAATCCCTAAATCAATCACGTCGATATTTTTTTGTTGCAGCGCACTAATAATAACAGCGCGGTTACTTTCAAAAATAGCGCCTTGCTTAAGCGGCTGACCAGGTTCAATTAGCTCATCGCCTGTAGAAAGCACGGCTATTTTTAGGGTTCTTACCACGTCTATATTGGCAATTCCTAAGGATGCAAGTAACCCCACATCAACGGCTTTTAATTTATCGCCTGCTTTTAAAATAACATCGTCGATTGCAATATCTTCGCCAGCAAAACGCACGTTTTCATTTAGCTCTGGTTGCGCAGTAAACGTAATTTTATCGCCATCAACCGAGGCGTTTTCTTGCATTACAACGCCGTTAGCGCCGGGTGGAATTGCGGCGCCGGTCATTATTCTTACGCATTGCCCTGGGGTAAGCGTTTTTTCAAAAACTTGCCCCGCAAACACGCTACCTACTTGTGTATAGGTTAAGCTTTTATCTGAAATACATAGCGCATAGCCATCCATTGCGGAGTTATCATGAGCTGGTACGTTTATAGTTGATTTAACATCGCTTGCTAAAACGCGATCAACGCTTTGCATTATAGTGATGGTTTCAACGTCTTTAACTGGCGTTATTGAGCCAAGTATATTTTGTATTGCAGTTTCAATTGGCAATAAACCGGGTGCATTGCAAACATCGTTCATATATATTGCTTACTTAAATCATTTTATTTTGAAACAATACTTATAATGTCAAAGCTTTACAATACATGGTTGGGTTATTTTTTGCTTATAGCATGCATGCTTTCGTGCGGCGTAAACGCAAAAGAAACGCTGCAAGTAGCCGTAGCGAGTAATTTTAAAACTGTATTGCAAACCCTACTAAAAAAATCCCCATTACCTAATGTTGACGTGAAAATATCAGCCGCTTCTAGCGGTGTTTTATATTCGCAAATAGTGCATGGCGCACCATTTGATGTGTTTTTATCGGCTGATGATTTTCGACCGCAATCACTTATTAAAGAAGGCTATGCCGAGCAAAGTAGCTTAATCACTTACGCGTTAGGCGAACTTGCTTTGTGGCAACCCAAAGCTGAAAAAGTAAACGATAAAGTAGCCATTGCTAATCCGCGCTTTTCACCATACGGGCGTGCCTCAGAGCACTACGCTAATAACCATTTTAAAAAGCCAGTAAATTATGTGTACGGTAATAATATTACGCATGCGTTTCAGTTTGTTGAAAGCGGTAATGTAGGAGTAGGGCTGGTGGCTGTTTCATCACTAAAGGCGGCTTACAGTAACACGCAAGATCAAAAATATTTAGAGTATACCGTGCTGCCTACCAATCAATATCCCGATATAATTCAACAAGGCGTTATTATTAGCTCGACTAAAAAGCGTGCTAGCGCTAAGCAACTCATGCAATTTTTAATGACGCAGGCTACGCAGCAGCAGTTAATTGAATTAGGTTACAGAATAAAGGACAACAATGCTTCAAAGTGATTTAACCGCGCTGTGGTTAACTATAAAACTTGCCTTTATAACCGCAGTGCTCCTTCTTGTTTTTTGTATTCCGGTTGCTTACAAGCTCGCTGGCTATAACGGTAAATTTAAACCATTTTTAGAGGCATTAATTGCAATGCCTTTAGTGCTACCGCCTACGTTGTTAGGGTTTTATTTACTTGTTTTATTTTCGCCTGATCACGCTTTTGGGCAGTTTTGGTTTTGGCTAACGGGTACACAGCTGGCGTTTAGTTTTCAGGGCGTGGTTATTGGCTCGCTTTTTTATTCGCTGCCTTTTGTAATGCAGCCTCTTGTGGCGGGGTTTAAACATATTAATCAAACCTATAACGAAGCTGCAATTGCGCTTGGGTTAAGCCCGTTTAAACGCTTTGTGCATTTAATTATTCCGCTTTTAAAACCCAGTATTGGTAGCGCATTTGCTTTAGGCTTTGCGCACACATTGGGTGAGTTTGGTTTGGTATTAATGATTGGCGGCAATATTCAGGGGCAAACACAGGTGGTGTCTATTGCGCTTTACGACCATGTTGAATCGTTAAATTATACGGCGGCGCATCAGCTTTCACTTATTTTACTGGCTATTTCGTTTGCCTGTTTAGTGCTGTTATTTAAGTTTAATAAAAGCATTGTAGGGGTTAAGCAATAACATGATTAAGTTAAGCCTTTTTAAAGCACTCAATAACTTTGATTTAGATATAAACCTTGAGCTTGAGTCGTTTAATGTATTGGGTGTTTACGGGCCTTCTGGCTCGGGTAAGTCAACATTACTGCGTTGTATTAGCGGTTTAGAGCCGGCAAAAAATGTTTATGTAAACAATCAGCCAGTGCATGAGTTACCAAGCGATAAACGCGGTATTACGCTTCAGTTGCAATCGTGCCCGTTGTTTCCTCATTTAGATGTGGCAGGTAATTTAGCGTTTACACAAAAACACTGCGGGAATAAACAAACCAGCTTAACGCTACAATACGTTGTTAAAGCCCTTGAATTACAAGACTTACTAAACCGTGATGTACAAAGCTTATCGGGCGGCGAACGCCAGCGTGTCGTATTTGCGCGCACGTTGTTAGCAGGTCAAAAATTTATAATGCTTGATGAGCCTTTTAGCGCGCTTGATTGGTCATTGCGTTTTAAAACACTCACTAAACTCAATGAGATTGCCGTTAAGTTTAATATTAAATTTATAGTTGTAAGTCACTCATTAAAAGAGCTGCTATTTTGCTGCGATACCCTTATTCAGCTTGATAAAGGCAAGGTGATAAACCAAGGTGCAAGTGCACACGTTGCAAAAGCTATTTATGCAAACGATAGGCAAACACCGCTAAGCTTAATTAATTACGATGTGGTTAAATTTGATGAAGACTACGGGCTATATCAACTGCAATTACAGCAAAGTGAGCAGCCGCTTTTTGTGCTTCCTGCACTTGTAGATAGCAGTAATAAGCTAATTATAGAAAGTGAGCAAATGTCGTTTAGTGCGTTAAAGCCTGAGCAAACAACGCATAGCAATGTTTTAAAGTCGGTATTAATTCAGGCTGAGCTTATTAATAATAAGTGGCAGTTAACACTTAATGTAGATGGGCAAACTTTGTATTGCTTGGCTTCAAGGCGAGTGTGGGACAAAAACGACTTTAAAGTGGGCGATGTGCTTTATACAACAATCAGTAATCTAGAATAACTAAATGCTGCACACCGCACATTGACTATTTTTAGCTATTTTAAAACGATTAAACTCCATGCTTAAGCCATCCACCAGCAATAAGTGTTCGCTTAAGCCGCTGGGTAAACCTGCAAGCATTTTTAGCGCTTCAGTAGCCTGAATACTGCCTATTAGCCCCACAATTGGGGAAAGTACGCCGGATTCAGAGCAGCTTTGTGTTTGTTCACTAAAAAATTGTGATAAACAGCCATAACAGTGNTGTTTTCATCCATAGTAAAACACGCGACTTGTCCTTCCATACGTATTGCAGAGCCTGACACCAGCGGAACTTTAGCTTTAAAACAGGCGCTATTAAGTGCATTACGCGTTGCTAGGTTATCTGAGCAATCAATTACTATATCAATGTTATTAAATAGCTGTTCTGTGGAGGTACTTGCATCAAAAAATGCCTCAATAGTATTTATGTCTATTTCACTATTAAGCGCGTTAAGCTGTTTTTTAGCAGCACTGCATTTTGAGCTACCAATATCACTTTCTTTATACAGTATTTGCCTTTGCAGGTTGGTCACGTCTATTTCATCGTTATCAACTAAGGTAAGGGTCCCAACGCCAGATGCCGCTAAGTATTGACCTACCGCACACCCAAGCCCACCCACACCAATAACTAAAGCATGCGATTGCCATAGTCGCTCTTGTCCGTCTATATCAAGCTGCGGGAGCATAATGTGCCGAGAATAGCGCAGTTGCTGCTGGTAAGTTAATGGTGGCTTTTGCATTTTTAGACTTCTCATACTTTTTTTGAACAATACCAAGTTGTTAAATCCTAGAGCAAGTAGTAACGCTTTTTATTTGCACTGTAACAGTCCATAGCCCTTCACTCATATAGTGCAACTATAACGTATTAAAACAGTAAATACATATAACCAACTGAAATTGATGGCTTTTAATTAGTGGCTCAGTAATTGCTGTAGTAGGTTAACTAAAATTTAACAAACATTGGGCTGCTACTCATCTAAAAGAGTGGGGCATTAGTAAAACAATAATACGTTTACGAGGAAATAAACATGCAACCGAGTTCTGGGTTTAACCTAATATCCTTTAAAGGAAAAATGAAAGTATTACATCTGAGTTGGATGGTCTTTTTTGTGTCATTTTTTGTATGGTTTAACCATGCCCCTTTACTAGGTGCAATTGCGGGTTCGCTTGGGATCACCATGGCACAAGTTAAAACGTTACTCATTTTAAATGTAGCGTTAACTATTCCTGCCCGCGTTGTGGTGGGTATGTTAACCGATAAATTTGGTCCTCGTATTGTTTATTCAGCATTACTTATTACCTGTAGCATTCCGTGTTTTATGTTTGCTATGGCAACTACATTTGAACAAGCGGCGCTGGCGCGTTTTGCTTTAGGTTTTATTGGTGCTGGCTTTGTTGTGGGCATTCGAATGGTGAGTGAATGGTTTCCTGCTAATGAGTTGGGTATAGCGGAAGGTATTTATGGCGGCTGGGGTAATTTTGGTTCAGCAGCTGCGGCTATGTTATTGCCAATTATTGCACTAATGTTTGGCGGCGAAGATGGCTGGCGTTATGCAGTAGGTTTAACCGGTGTATTAAGCGTTATATTTGGTGTTATTTGGTACTTAAATGTAACCGATACGCCAAAAGGCGGTACATACTTTAAGCCTAAAAAAGTAGGCGCAATGGAAGTAACCAGTAAAGGCGACTTTGTATTACTGCTTATTATGAAAATCCCTATGTACGGCGCATTAGCATTACTTACTTGGAAGCTTTCGCCAACCGGTGCTAACTTAATTTCGGCTAATTTTGTACTTGCTGTGTATGCTTTTTTAGTTCTACTTTATATTTACGAAGTGTATAAAACCTTTGACGTAAATGGTCATATTTTTAAAGAGCCAGTACCTGAGTCGCATCGTTATGAGTTTAAACAAGTGGCTGTTTTAAATGTTTTATATTTTACAACCTTTGGTTCTGAGCTTGCGGTTGTATCTATGTTGCCACTGTTTTTTATGGATGTATTTGCGCTTGATATGGTGTATGCCGGTATTTTAGCCTCTGCTTATGCGTTTATGAACTTAGCATCTCGCCCTGGTGGCGGTTGGATTTCAGATAAATTAGGTCGCCGTATAACACTTATTGTACTTACGATGGGTCTTGCTGTTGGTTATTTTGTAATGGGCTTGGTTGATGCATCGTGGCCTTTATGGCTTGCTGTTGTGGCTGCTATGGCGTGTTCGTTCTTTGTGCAAGCTGGTGAAGGTGCTGTATTTGCCGCAGTACCGCTAATTAAGCGCCGTTTAACTGGGCAAATTGCAGGTATGACAGGCGCTTACGGTAATGTAGGCGCAGTAGTTTACTTAACGGCATTATCACTTGTTGATTATAAAACCTTCTTTTTCATTATTGCGGGTAGTGCATTACTTGGCTTAGGCGCACTGTTTTTTATGAAAGAACCAGATGGACATATTACCGAAGTAAATGAAGACGGCACCGTTGAACTTATTTCAGTGACTTAAGGCATTATTGACCATGTTTGATGAAACACTCCACGCTAAAGCGCTAAAAAATGAACTCAACGTTTCATTTGGTGGGCACAGTGCTAAAGGGTTAAAAGCAGAAAACCAAGATGCGTTTGCAGCTCTTAATACCAAAGCGCAAGAAAAAGAGTCTAAAGGCGTTATTGCCTGCTTAGCCGATGGGTGTTCATCAGCAAAAAATGCTAAACAAGCGTCTCAACTTTCGGTTACTCATTTTATAAATGAGTATTTAAATACCCCCGAAAGTTGGGCGGTTAAAAAGTCAGTGTCGAAGGTGTTAGCAAGTTTAAATCAGTGGCTTTATTCGCAATCAGTTAATTACAATCACCTTGGTCAGCGCCAAGCCGATTGGATGACGACTTTTACAGCACTTATTTTAAAGTCGGCAACGGGTTATATATTTCACTTAGGTGATACGCGTATTACCCGCTTGCGAGAAAATAAAATAGAGGCAATAACACGGGATCACAAAGTAAACGATACGCTAACACGTGCATTAGGCGCACAACTTCATCAAGAAATAGATGTTTACGAAGTTGACCTAAAAGCAGACGATATTTATATATTAACCTGCGATGGCGTACACGATGTGCTCCCAAACAGCGATATAGCTAAACTAATTAATGAATACGTTAATTTAGATCACACTAATTTAGAAAATGCAGCTAAAGCAATTACCGAACTTGCATTAGCGCGAGGCAGTGACGACAACGTAAGTTGTTTGCTTGTAAAAGTAGAAAATATTGCCGAGCAAAAGCTAGATGAGCTTTATCATTCGCTAACACGACGAAAAATTCCACCTGCGCTTAATGTTGGGCAAAAAATTGATGACTACACGGTTATTCGTAAATTACATGCCAGTAGTCGCTCGCACATTTATTTAGTGCAACAAGCGCCCGATATACCGCCAGTGGTTTTAAAAGCACCTTCGGTTAATTTTGAAGACGATGTGCACTACCTTCAAGGCTTTATAAGAGAAGGCTGGGTAGGGCAACGCATAAACCATTTAAACGTGATGAAAGTATTGAGTACGCAATCGCAGAGTCGTTTTTTGTACCATATTTGTGAGTACATGGACGGGCAAACACTTAGTGATTGGAAGCACGACGTGCCGCACCCAGAAATAACCCAAGTACGCAGTATTATTGAACAAATAGTACATGCGCTAAGGGCGTTTCAGCGACTCGATATGGTACATCGCGATTTAAAACTCGATAATGTAATGATAGATGCGCACGGAAAAGTAACGCTCATTGATTACGGCACAGTAAGTGTTGCGGCTATGGACGAGTCGGTTAAACAAATTGCGGATGATTGCCCGCAAGGTACTGCCGATTATACTGCACCCGAAACACTCATTACTATGCACGCCGATTTTAAAAGTGATTTGTTTTCACTTGGCGTTATTGCATACGAGTTATTGTGCTCAAAATTGCCTTACAAACCACTGCCACTTAACCACGTAGCGCCAAAAGATTACAGCCATTGGCACTACACAAGTATACGTAAATACAGAGCCGATATTCCGTTTTGGTTAGATCAAGCCCTTATGAAGGCGCTTGCCCCTAAACCCGAGCTCAGATACCAAGCCTTTTCTGAGTTTATAAACGATATCAATAAACCTAACCCTTATTTAGAAAGTACCGCTAATAAAAGTTCAATAATGAAACGCGATCCAGTGATGGTGTGGAAATGTATTTCGCTATGTTTATTTATTGCTTTGGTGTGTGTATTAATAATTAAAACGTAGAGAACCAAAATGCTTAACTATAAGAACAACTTACCTATTATTTTTATACTGGGTTGCTTCACTGCGCCTTCAATAAGCCAAGCTTCGCAAACCGATCTTGATTTTAGACTGCGTTTTGAAAGCGTTGATCAAAACAATGCCTTAAAAGATGCAAGTGGGTTAACACTTAGAACCCGCTTGACGCATCAAACAGATGAGGTAAATGGTTTTTCAGGTCTAATTGAAGTAGAAGACACTCGCAGCCTTTTTGGCGTAGACGATTACAACAATACGGTGGGTAAAAATACCGATTACTCTGTTATAGCCGACCCCGAAACCACTGAAATTGACCAAGGCTTTGTTAAATATGCCCGCGATGGTTTATCGCTAAAAGTAGGACGCCAAGTAATTGCACTTGATGGTCAACGCTTTGTTGGGCACGTCGGCTGGCGCCAAGACAGGCAAACTTTTGATGCAGCAAGCCTCAACTACGCATTTAATAACATAGATTTACAATACAGTTATTTAAATAAGCGCAATCGCATATTTGCTGACGATAAAGACATTAAATCGTCCGATCATCTAATTAATGCCAGCTTTACAACAGACTACGGTAAAGTGGTTTTATACAGTTACTTATTAAGTGAGGATGCTATACAAGACGACAGCTTAGACACTTATGGCGTTTCTTTTAACGGTAATAAAACTCTAAACGACATAACGTTTTATTACAAAGCGGAGTATGCAACGCAGTCTGCGTCAACAAGCGTGAGTGATTTTGATGCCGATTACTATGCACTTGAAGGCGCTGTTGATTTAAATGGTTTGGGTATAAAAACAGTAACATTAAAAGTTGGCATAGAGTCACTAGGCTCTGACAGCGGCGATTACGGGTTTGCAGCACCACTTGCCACAATGCATAAATTTAATGGTTGGGCAGATATGTTTTTGAGCACACCCACACAAGGTTTGGACGACACCTACATAAGCTTAAACGGTAAAGCATTTGACGGTAAATGGCTGGTGGCATATCACAGTTTTGATGCCAATGAGCAATCAAATGAGGTTGACGATTTAGGTCGTGAGCTAAACGTGCAATACGTTAAACCGATTAATAAAACCTACACGGTAGGTGCTAAATATGCCGATTATTCAGCGGGTGATACTGCTGCTAATAAAGTCGATACCCAAAAATTGTGGGTATGGATGAGCGCTAAGTTTTAATACCTTGTTGTATTTAATTTCCCTTCTAACTTTCTTCATTAATTTATAGCGATACAAGATGGTGCAGTTGCACCATCTTGTGGGGCTTTACGCTTTTCACCTCTACACCAATGTAGGCAACTTGCTGATTTTAAATGATTATATATTTGGCTTACATATTGCTATAACAAACCTATAACAAATCATTCGATTTCAATTTTAGTCAATTACTAAAGTAGATATCATTTTAAGGTGAGTAAATGCTAAGCAAGCAGCGTGTTGTAGTAGTAGGAAACGGAATGGTGGGGCATCATTTTGTGCAGCAGCTGGTTTCTCAAAATCAGGCTGATGAGCAATTTGAGATTACGGTACTTAGCGGTGAAGACCGTTTAGCGTATGACCGCGTGCAATTATCGTCTTTTTTTAAAGGCAAAACCGCAGACGACCTCGCACTTACATGCAATAAAACCTATGACGATTGGCAAGTACGCTTTCATACTCATTCTAAAGTGGTTGATATAAATCGTGATGCACAAACTGTAACGACCGCTAAAGGGGAGTTGTTTGAATACGACAAGCTTGTGCTTGCTACAGGTTCATTCCCATTTGTACCGCCTATACCGGGTAAAGATCGTGAGCATTGCCTTGTTTATCGGACTATTAACGATTTACACGCAATAAAAAACTCAGCCCACGGCAGTAAAGTAGGCGTGGTAATTGGTGGCGGTTTATTGGGTCTTGAGGCTGCAAACGCATTAAAGCAACTGGGTTTACAGACTCACGTAATAGAATTTGCACCGCAACTTATGGGCGTACAAGTTGATGTTGGGGGCGGTCGGCTACTAAAAAACAAAATTACAGATTTAGGCGTTAGTGTGCATACATCGGTAGCAACTGAGGAAATAGTAGAAGGTGAAAGTTGCCGTTACAAAATGTGTTTTAAAGGTGGTAAAACCCTTGAAACCGACATGATTGTATTTTCGGCGGGTATTCGCCCTTATGATAATTTAGCCCGCGAGTTTAATTTAGAGTTAGGTGAGCGCGGCGGTATTGTAATTAATAATTACTGCCAAACGAGCGATAAAAACATATACGCTATTGGCGAATGTGCACTATGGAATAACTTTATTTTTGGCTTAGTAGCACCAGGTTACGCCATGGCTAAAATAGCAGTTGGGCATATTTTACAAGATACGCAGCAAGATACTTTGCAAAGTACTGGCTTAGACAATAAAGCCGATGAATTTAGCGGTGCCGATATGAGCACTAAGCTTAAATTAATGGGTGTTGAAGTGGGCTCTATTGGCGATGCGCATGCACGCAGCGAAGGCGCAATAAGCTATTATTTTGAGGATCAACCCAATGGCATTTATAAAAAAGTAGTCACTAATTCACAAAGTAATAAGCTGATTGGCGCCGTACTTGTTGGCGATACCAGCGATTACGATAATTTACTGCAATATCATTTAAACGACATTGAACTTACCACCGCTCCCGAAGCGCTCATTATGCCCCTTGCTGGCGACATAGCAGAGCTAAGCGCCGATGACTTGCCTGATGACGCTATTATTTGCGCTTGTCATAAAGTAACTAAACACACCATTGAACAAACAGTCGCTAAAGGCTGCATAGATTTGGCAAGTGTGCAGCAAAGCACCAAAGCCAGTACAGGCTGTGGAGGTTGTGAAAAGCTCGTTCAAAACGTAATAAACAGCGCCCTCGCTAAAGCAAGTAACACTATTAACGTAGTTACTCTTAATGAGCCTGTTAAACAGCCCGCATAAATTAAAGCACACTAAAAGAGAGCAGTATGGCAACCGCAAACACGTCACCAACTATAAATAAAACGAGTTTAAAACAAACAACATGTGCTTACTGTGGTGTAGGGTGTGGTGTTGATATTTCACTTTTTAATAATGTGCCAACCAAGCTTGAAGGCATGCGAGAGCATCCCGCAAACTTTGGTCGTTTATGTGTAAAAGGCACGCATTTGCTCGACACAACAGGCAGTGATAATCGCTTAACGTCGCCTCTTATTAATAACCAATCCGTTACGTGGGATGAAGCAACCGACCATGTCGCCAATAAATTTAACGACATAATACAAAAGCACGGACCCGATGCGGTGGCTTTTTATGTATCGGGGCAGTTACTTACTGAAGATTACTACATCGCGAATAAATTAATGAAAGGCTACATAGGCTCAGGCAATATTGATACAAATTCGCGCCTGTGTATGTCGTCTGCTGTGGCAGGTTATAAACGCGCTTTTGGTGAAGACGTAGTGCCGTGTACCTACGAGGATTTAGAGCAAACTGAGTTACTTATTTTAATTGGCTCTAATGCAGCGTGGACTCATCCGGTTTTGTATCAGCGAATGGAGCGTGCAAAGCAGCTTAACCCAAATATGAAAGTAGTGGTTATTGATCCGCGTAAAACCGACACCGCTGAGCTTGCCGACACATTTTTAAATATAAAACCAGGCAGTGACGCCGCACTTTATAACGGCTTACTTAATTATTTAAATGAGCATAACCACCTCGATGCGCAATTTATTGCTCAGCACACAAACGGCTTTGAAAGCGCACTGCAAGAGGCAACAAAATGGAGCTGTGAGGCTGTTAGCGACTTTTGCGATATAGCAATTGAGCAAGTTACTGAGTTTTACGCGCTATTTGCTAACAGCCCAAGTGCGATTAGCTTTTATTCAATGGGTATAAATCAGTCAAGCTCGGGTGTAGATAAATGCAACGCCATTATTAATGCGCATTTAGCCTCAGGTAAATTACTTAAGCCAGGCAGTGGTCCGTTTTCGATTACGGGGCAACCCAATGCGATGGGTGGGCGCGAAGTAGGTGGTTTGGCTAATCAGTTAGCGGCGCATTTAGATATTGAAAACGAAGCGCATCAATCACTTGTGCAACGTTTTTGGCTCTCGCCAACTATTGCTAAAAAAGCAGGCAGCAATGCCATCGATATGTTTGATGAAATAGCCGCAGGTAAAATAAAAGCAGTGTGGATAATGGCAACAAACCCAATGGTGAGCTTGCCCAATAACGCCGCTATTAAAAAGGCATTAGAGACCTGCGAGCTGGTAGTTGTATCTGACTGTATTGCAAAAAGTGATACATTAAAATTTGCCGATGTTGCTTTTCCATCAACCGGATGGGGCGAAAAAAACGGCACAGTAACCAACTCAGAGCGCAGAATATCAAGGCAGCGCCCGTTAGTAGCGCCTTATTCAGGAGCTAAAAACGATTGGCAAATTATGTGCGATGTTGCTAAAAAAATGGGCTTTGAAGGGTTTGATTTTACAGACCCAAGTGGCATTTTTGAAGAATGGGCACAATTAACCGATTTTGAAAATAACGGCAGCCGATTGTTAAACCTCTCAGGTTTAGTTGGGCTCACACAAAATCAGTATGATAATTTAAAACCCATTATGTGGCCTGTTGTTAAAAACGAGCCTTATAAAAACGGTCAGGTTTTTACAGATAACCAATTTAGCACCGCTGATAAAAAAGCGCGTTTTATACCCATAACGCCGAAATTACCTGTGCAAAAAACATCAAGTGATTACCCGTTTGTAATGAACTCGGGTCGTATACGAGACCAATGGCATACTATGAGCCGCACGGGTAAAAGCACTGCGCTTTCATCGCATATTACACGCCCGTACATTGAAATTAATCCGCTTGATGCCAGTAAATTAGCAATAAAACAAAACGATTTAATAAGTGCGATTGCCCAAACTGGGCAGGTTACCGCGCATGCAAAAGTAACCGATGCCGTGCGAAAAGGTGAATGCTTTATGCCTATTCATTGGAACAAGCAATTTGCGTCATCAGCAACAGTAAGTGGGTTGTATCAATCGGTAGTTGACCCTCTATCTGGTCAGGCTGAGTGCAAACACGGCGCTGTTAATATAGTTAAAGCACCCTTTGTGCAATATATGCAGCTGTTTGCTAAAAACGAGCTTGTTATAAACAGTGATTTTTGGCTCAAAGTTAATGCAAGCAATTGCTTTAATTACCAATTGGCGCTTAATGAGCCACAAAGTGATTTACTGTATTACTGCCAAACCTTAACTGGTCTAAAAGGGCAATGGTCGGCTATGAATACGGCAAAAGCCATGCATGTGCAGTGTATTCAAAACGATCAATTAGCGTTTGTTGGTATTATTTCTAATGAGCAAAAAGAAATATCACTTGAGTGGATAAACCATTTATTTGCAGAGCCATTACTGACCTTTACACAGTTACAGTCTTTGCTTTATGCAACTCCCGATGAAGAATTTACCCAAGGTGCACAAGTGTGTAGCTGCTTTAAAGTAAGAGAGCAGCCAATTATAAACGCCATTAAAAACGGTGCAAACACAGTCGAGCAATTGGGGTCTGAACTTAAATGTGGGACGAACTGCGGTTCGTGTAAAACACAATTAAGCCAATTAATAAAACAACATTACAAAGCAGGTTCTAGCAGCATTGATGTTGCGGTTGTAATGTAAAGAAAAAAGGAAGCATATGCTTAATGATCAATTTGGTCGGCAGTTTAACTATTTGCGCCTCTCAATAACCGATGTATGTAATTTTAGTTGTAGTTATTGTTTACCAAACGGGTATCAGTGCGATACGCCGCGTAATTTTTTAAATAAAAACGAAATTAGCACGTTGGTAAATGCGTTTGCAGAGTTAGGTACCAAAAAAGTGCGTATTACAGGTGGCGAACCATGCTTACGAAGCGACGTAACCGATATTATAAAGCTCTGTAAAAATACACCAGGTATAGAAAAAGTAGCCATTACTACCAATGGATTTAATTTATTAAAGAAAATTGATGAATTTGCTGAAGCAGGGCTTGATGCGCTTAATGTCAGTATTGATAGTTTAAATCCGAGTATGTTTAAACTCATAACAGGGCACGACAAACTTAACCTTATTTTAAAAGGGATTGAACGCGCGGTAGAGCTGGGCATAAAAGATATAAAAATAAATGCAGTGCTTGCCAAGCAGTTTAATAAAAACCAATTGAAGGATTTTTTAGCGTGGGTAAAGCACCACAAAGTTACGGTACGCTTTATAGAATTAATGGAAACCGGTGACGGCGCAACCTTTTTTGAAGAAAACCACTTAAGTGGGCAAATGGTTAAAGCACAATTACTCGACCAAGGTTGGTTACAAGTAGTTAGAGGGAAATTAAATGGACCCGCTGAGGAATTTTGTCATCCTGATTACGATGGTCGTATTGGTTTAATAATGCCGTACAGTAAAGACTTTTGTAAAAGTTGTAATCGCTTAAGGGTGTCGGCGCTGGGTAAATTACACTTATGCTTGTTTGCCGAGCAAGGTATAGATTTACGCGAACTGCTAAACGAGGATGATACTGCAGCGACCGTAAAGGCAATTCAAGCTGCTATGGGCAATAAAGAAATAAGTCATGAGCTTGATAAACGCTTAACAGGTGCGACAACTCACTTAGCCATGTTAGGTGGCTAATATGGGAGTTGATGTGAATAGTCATATAGAAGCTGATATAAAATCTAATATAAAAGTTAAGCGAGATTTTACAGGCGTTGTGCTTGCTGGTGGTAAGTCATCAAGAATGGGCACAGACAAAGCCGATTTAGTTTTAAAAAATAAAACGCTATTGCACAATGCGTGTGATTTATTAAAAGACGCAGGCGCTAAAAACATACTGATAAGCCGCAATATTACAAATCCAGTCAAGTCATCGAGCCATTACTCGCCGAGCGATTATCCCTCAGAAAAGTACGTTAAAGATATATACCCAAACAGTGGACCCCTTGGCGGAATTTACTCAACATTAATAGCCACCGATCACGATTTACTTATTACTGCGGTAGATATGCCACTGCTTACGAGTAGTTTGTTAAGCACAATAGTGCTGGCTTCTCAGACAAATAACGTACAAAGTGTGAGCAATCAATTAAATCAGTCACAAATACATGCTTGGCACTTTGAAAATGAACCGCTACCGCTGTATATTCGTAATACAAGCAGTGTAAAAAATCATTTAAAACACATACTCACAAACGCAAACAGTCATAAATCAATAAAACAGTTTACCCAAAGCATTGGTGTGCAAACGCTTTTATGTAATAAAGCGCATGCATTAATAAACACCAATACACCGGCGCAATTTAAAGCTGTAAATGAGCATTTTGACCTAAGCATTAACCAATTGAGAAGAACATTATGAGCCACACAAGCGATACACAAATACCTCTAAACATTGCCGTACTTACAGTAAGCGACACGCGCGATGCGATTACCGATACTTCTGGTCATTACTTAATTAAAGCGCTAACTGAGGCGGGTCATCACTTAGCGGATAAAGAAATTGTAAAAGATGATGTTTACCAAATGCGCGCTATTGCATCGCAGTGGATAGCCGACGACACGATTCACGCTATT
Source organism: Pseudoalteromonas sp. TB64 (assembly GCF_000498095.1). Taxonomy (GTDB): domain Bacteria; phylum Pseudomonadota; class Gammaproteobacteria; order Enterobacterales; family Alteromonadaceae; genus Pseudoalteromonas. The sequence continues at coordinate 23,134 of NZ_AUTQ01000061.1, read as the reverse complement.
TTAGTGACTGGTGGTACAGGATTTACCGAACGTGATTCAACACCTGAGGCATTTGCGCCGCTGTTTGATAAAAGCGTAGACGGCTTTGGTGAGCTATTTAGACATATATCGTACGGTGAAATTGGTAACTCAACTATTCAATCACGTGCACTGGCAGGGCTTGCTAACAACACCGTTATTTTTTGTATGCCAGGCTCTACAGGCGCATGTAAAACAGCGTGGACAGGCATTATAAAAGATCAACTTAACTCAATGCATAAACCGTGTAACTTTGCACCGCACATTACCATTGGTAAAAAGTGTGAATCGCGTGAACAATAGTATGTTAAGCCACGTTGACGAAAACGGCCAAGCTAATATGGTTGATGTATCGCTCAAAGACGTAACCCTGCGCGACGCCTCAGCTGAAGCATTTATTAGCATGAGTAAGCTTGCCTTTGAGCAAGTAATGCTTAATCAAAACAAAAAGGGCGATGTGTTAGGCGTGGCACGTATTGCGGGTATTCAAGGTGCTAAAAAGTGCGCCGATTTAATCCCGCTTTGTCATCCATTAGCACTTACTAAAGTAGCTGTTGATTTTGAACTTGATGAAGCAAACAGCCAAATTAAAATAACCAGCTACTGCAAACTTGCCGGTAAAACTGGCGTAGAAATGGAAGCGCTAACGGCGGTATCTGTTGCTGCACTTACTTTGTTTGATATGTGTAAAGCAGCCGACCCACTTATGGAAATTAGTGGCATGCGTGTTACTCAAAAAGCAGGGGGAAAAAATGGCAGTTGGCAACGCGATTAATCCAAACGATGCTATATCTAGCGCCGGAAAAGTAGAGTTATTGTTTTTTGGGCAACTAAAAGAGCGCTTGAAGTGCAGTAAATTAAGCCTTGAGATTACGCAGCCGCTTAGTATTTCAGAGCTTAAATTAAGATTAGTCAGCCAATACCCGCATTGGCAACCGTGGCTTGAGGAGCGTGAGCTACTTGCAGCGCTTAACCAAACTATGTCATCAAGCGACGAAATAGTGAAAGCAGGGGATGAGCTTGCCTTTTTCCCGCCGGTTACAGGTGGCTAATGAGCATACATATTCAAGTACAAACCGATGATTTTAATGTAGGTAACGAGCACAATACGCTTTGTAGTAATAATAAAAGCGATGGCGCTGTTGTCACCTTTACAGGTTTGGTAAGAGAGTTCAGCAGTGGTGACAACGTTATTGCACTTGAGCTTGAGCACTACCCTGGTATGACCGAGCAACTTCTTAAATCTATTGCAGAGCAAGCACAAACTCGCTGGCAACTGGCGAGAATATGCATTATTCATCGCGTTGGTTACTTAGCACTTGGCGAGCAAATTGTATTTGTAGGTGTGACCAGCCGCCATCGCCAAGCCGCGTTCGAAGGCGCACAATTTATAATGGATTATTTAAAAAACCACGCCACGTTTTGGAAAAAAGAGCATTTTAAAGACTCATCAAATTGGGTTGAGTTTAAACAAAGTGACAAACAAGCGCTGGGTAAATGGACTTAGTAATTACATATTTTGAAGTTGTAATGGTCAACTGATTTTGTAGAAGCCGTTCGCGTATATAAGGATTAAATGAAGCGTCACAGTTTTGCTGAAAAGCAAGGATGGTTGAAGAAACGATTTTTTTGCTGTAAGGTTAGGATTGTTTACTCGTCTATTTTATGAAGCGCATAACCTAGTAGTTCAAAATACTGGTTAAGCGCTTCATTTGCTTTATTAATATGCTCAGCGTTTGGGTATATTAAATTACTACTTTGTAAGCCTCCCACCAAAAAGCTATTTTTTATATTTGAATGCTGCTCAATACACGCTTCAAAACAACGTGCTGCAAGTTCTTCTGGCATGCTCATATAATTCATGTTTTGTGCTTTATCGTGTTCTATGCATGTTTGTACAAAGCTATTAGCATTAACGCCGTGCTCATCTAAAAATACATTTTTATAAAAACTGTTTAAAGCATTATTAAGTGGGTGCGATAAATTAGGTGTGTTTGAAAGCCATAGTTTTGAGGCAAAACCAAATCGTGGTTTTGCTGCAAATAAATGCTCGCTTATATGATGGTCAAACGCATGAAACCATTCGTGAGCAAGTGCGCCTCCGCCTGCATTTTTTGCAAGAGCAAGCGTTTGAGAGGCTGCATTATAATGCGCTTGCACGCCTTTTTGACCACCATGACCAAATGCAAAATTAAGCTTCCCGCGCAGGCCAATTGCTTTAGGTGGTAAATGCAGTATTTGTGCAAGGTCGGCCAGAGCATCGTAAATTAAATTGGCGCTAATATAGCGCTCTTCTTTAGTTACCCATTTACCTACCACCATTGACCTAAAACCAAAGGTGTCTCTTATATCGCTAAAGTCGACTTGGTCGTCAAATCGATAGTCGGGACCTTGGCGAGTAAATCCACGCTTTAATCTGTTTGGGTAGTTACGCATTGCAAGTTTCATATAGTAACGAATTTAATCTAAGTAACGTGCTTTTACGTGCTCGGGCATGTGTTGGGTTTGTTTTTGTATTAATTCATCAAGCACATTGTAAAGTGGTGCGGGATTTAGCTGCTCTATTAAAAATAAACTATGCGCTACGGCTTCAAGTGTGGATAGGCTGTCGGCGCGGGGGGCTTTACGAATTGCATAACGATTTTTAGGTAACTGTTTAAAACTGACCGTTTTAAATTGATTTAGCAATGTGGTGAGCTGCAAAATTTTGTAGGCTTTTTTCCATGTGCCATCAACAACGATTAAGTGCGTAATATTTTTTAAACTTGGCTGCACATTATTGTCGTCTAAATTTACAGCGCTTTCATTAGGGTAGAGTAAAACGGTAGAGTTTACTGGCAGTGTTTTAAGAATAGAAAAGTCGTTATTATTTTCACCTTTGATTATTTGGCAATCAGTTAAGCATAAATTCAATAACTTAGCGGTGTTTTTTGCTATTTTTTCTTCGCTAGGATGCTGTAGAATAATAACCGTGACTTTGTTTTTTGTGTTTGTAATTGCATTGCAAATACAGGTGTTGAGTGCAAAGTTACACTGATTACAAAGTGTGCGTGCCATTTAATAAACTTTTTAGTTGCCAGTATGATCCTCATAATTATACATTTTTAAGGTAATTAAGTTGGTTTTTTTTACGCATCAATATAAAGTAGTACTATTAAACTGTAATTTACATGGATTGTTTTTAAGGGCTTTAAATATGACAGAAATAAATATTGATACATCAGCATTAGAAAGTATGGAATCGTTATTGGGTGAACAATTTGCTGATACGCTTGAATTTTGTTGTACAGAGTTTGAACGTTTAGGGTCTGAAGTTTTGGCAACCATTGGTAAAGACAGAGAAGCGGCTATTCGTCATTCTCATAGCTTAAAGTCTAACGCGGCGCAGTTTGGGGCTTCAAGCCTTGCTGAGGTTTCTCGTGTTATTGAGCAAAATTTAAATATGGATAACTTATCAGAAGCTATCGATGCGTCTAATAGTTTGATGGCGCAAGTAACTGGCTCTCAAACTAAGCTAAATGAATGGTTAGCATCTCGTTAAAAATATAAGCTAAACGTGAATTTATTTCAGTATTAAGCGCTTAAATAGGCTGGCATTTTACGCCTTTACTAGGTTAGTCTAAAGACTCACTAGTAGAGGTAAAAATGTCTGATATTAAAAAGAGTCACAAATTAGAAGGTGTATGTTATGACATTCGCGGACCAGTTTTAGCACAAGCTAAAAAAATGGAAGACGAAGGTCAAAAAGTCTTAAAGTTAAATATAGGTAATCCGGCCGCCTTTGGTTTTGATATGCCTGAAGATATGCACCGCGATATTATCCGCAATTTATACTCAGCCCAAGGCTACTGTGACTCTAAAGGCCTCTACTCAGCCCGCGTGGCTATTTATCAGCATTACCAACAACGTGGATTACACAATTTAGATGTTGATAACATTTATATTGGTAATGGCGTTAGCGAACTTATTCAAATGATTACTCAGGCGCTATTAAACAATGGCGACGAAGTACTTATTCCTGCGCCTGATTACCCACTTTGGACTGCTTCTGTTAAATTATCTGGTGGTAACCCGGTTCATTATTTGTGTGATGAGGAACAAGATTGGTTTCCGGATATTGCAGATATAAAAAGTAAAATCACCTCAAAAACTAAAGCTTTGGTATTAATTAATCCTAATAATCCAACTGGTGCGGTTTACAGTGATGATTTGTTACTGCAATTGATTGATATAGCGCGCGAACACAAATTATTGTTGTTGAGTGACGAAATTTACGAAAAGATTTTATACGATGGTGTAACCCATACATCGATTGGCTCGCTTTGCGATGATGTACCAATTATTACCTTTAACGGTTTGGCTAAAACATATCGAGCTGCTGGGCTAAGAATGGGTTGGATGGTGTTAAGCGGGCGTACCTCGGTAATGGACGATTTACGCAAGGGCTTAGAAATACTTGCCTCTATGCGTTTGTGCGCTAATGTACCTGCTCAATACGCCATACAACAAGCGTTGGGTGGCGTGCAATCTATTGATAATTTAATTAACCCTGGTGGTCGCTTATACGAGCAGCGTGATATTGCATGGCGCGGGCTAAATGCAATTGAGGGCATAAGTTGTAAAAAGCCAAAAGGGGCGTTGTATGCGTTTGCAAAGGTAGATACAGCACATTTTAATATTAAAGATGATGAGCAAATGATGTTTGATTTACTCAAAGCCGAAAAAATATTACTTGTGCATGGCAGGGCATTTAACTGGCCAGAACCTGATCACTTTAGATTGGTATTTTTGCCAAACAAAGATGATTTGTCGGATGCGATGATAAAAATGAAACGCTTTTTTAAAGATTACCGCCAAGTTTAATTTAAAAATAAATAAACAAAAACGAGCCAATTTAGGCTCGTTTTTGTTTTAAACGTCAATAGACATAACTATTTAATACGCGGTATCTACTCGAACAGTGTTGTCGGTTAAGTATACTAATCTTACGTTGTCACCTTTGCTAAAACGCATTGATTGGTCTTGATCTTGAACGACCATAAATTGATCTCCATTTTCAACTTGTATCAACAACTCTACAAAATGACTTTGTTCGTAATGACTTTTTTGCTGACTATTATGCGCTACGTTACCACCTATGATAGAACCAAGTATGGTGGCAACAGTGCGTCCGCTTCCGCCACCAAACTGATTACCTACAACACCGCCCAGTAATGCGCCGCCAAAGGTTTTCCAGCCGTTGTTTTTGTCTTGAATGATTTCTTGTTCGGTAATATTGCGTACCGATTTTACGTCACCAAATAAAACTTGCTGAACAGGCACTGCTTTGTTGCGCTCGTATTTAGCAAATGTAGGTGCGCTAATTGTAAGTAATACGGACATTAATACAGTAATTGCTTTCATAACTTGCTCCTTTTATACCAACCTGTATAAATCTTTGATCAATTTAACGAATTAAATTGCGCTATAACGTCGTTAAAAATTTTTTATTTAGAACAACTAAATACAAAAATTTTTGCCTAGTACTAGCGTAATTTTCTTAACGTTAAATAGACCCCATATATAAGCAGATTGGTATTAGCTACCAGCCAAAGGTTGATTTTTCTTTAGTTTTACGAATTTCAGTTTCGTCTGCCCACTCAACTAGGCCGCTTTCCATATCCATTAAACGCATGGTAAATTTGTAGTACACGTCTGATTTATCGGCATTAGATTTAACGATACTTGATAGGTTGCCGTATAACATATATTGCGCGCCAATCTGTTTACCAAATGCAACGGCTGTTGCTGGGTTGATTAGTGCATCTTCATTTTGAAACGTTAATTGCTCACGTACTGATTCAACACGAGTCATATCAACAAATCTAAACTTACCGCTGCGTAGCATTTGTGTAGATATAGAATCGGTAATTGACTCTGTGTCTATATGCTCACTGGTTTTGTTTTTAATACGCTCAACAAATACAATAGGGCGTTTATTAGCGGTCATTGTGCCAACAACGGGTGAGCTTAGTAATGAGTCGGTCATTTGGCTCGCTACTTTTTGTAAGTCGGTAGAACCAAAATTTATATCGGTTGTTTCTACTGCTTGTGCGTCGCCGTAGCTTACTACTGCTTTGTTTGCACAACCGCTTAATACTAAAGCACTTAAACCAACTAAAGCATAAGTTGATGCTGTTTTAAATTTTTTACTAATGATCATGGCTGTTTCCTTTAATCTTTAAATTCTTGTGACTCGGTAGATACTTCTCTTACTGCTAAAGAAAAGGTGACCGCATCAGAGCTTGGCGCTAAACCCGGTAATTGTGTTTTTGCAAAGCCGAATAGTGTAAGTGCTTGCCAAGGCGAGTGGTTGCCTTTAATTACAAAACCATCTTTATCAAACCAATTAAATTGATATTGCAGATACTGCGATTTTTTATATTGACTCGAAAGTGTGACTACCACGTCGGTTAGCTGATTGGTTTGACGTGTTTTTACGTCAGTAATAGCCAGCTTATTACCTAAATCTGAATTATCAACACGTAGTTGTTCGTTAAACTTATTTGTATTTTGTTCAACGGCAATACCTGATGTAACGGGTTTGCTGCTACATGCACTAAGCATTAAAACAGCAAATAATGGCACTATGTATTTCATGGTGACTCCTAGAGTTGAACTACATGGTAGTTAAAGTAGTTATTAACAGAGGTTAGGTAAATTAACGTTAACCCTTGCTTACTAACGGTAAAATTTATAGGCGCTTGAGTACCTACTTGTAACGAATGCTCGCCTATATCTAGGCTTTGCCTTGCAACACTAATTTGATTTGGAAGCGTAAGCCAACTGCGAGTGTCGGCTTGCTCCGATGCTAAATTATAAATATTTGCGAGTATATTCCCAACATCGCCGGCGCTACGTGCTAGCTCTGCGCGAACTTTCTCTTTTGCGATTAGGCGCAAAATTTGGCGTGCCACCTTGGCAGGAATTTGATCTTCTAATGTTTTTGCTGCAAGTGCTTCAATATGAACAAGTGGGTTTAATTCTAAGCTGTTTGTATCTATGTTTATGTTATTGAGTCGTCTTATATACGCATTATCTTTGTATACAGGCATAGCAAGGCTGTAAAAACGAGCATCACCGCGTGAAGTGTATATTGGTAAACGCAGTTTAAATTCATCTTGCTTTGGTACTAAACCTTGTTCAAATAAAACAATAACTTCGCCTTGATTTACCGGTATGCTGGGTGCATCGCTAAAGCGTTTTTTAAATTCACTTAAGTCTTGGTCAAACCCTTGTTTTTTAGCGAGGCGCATTACATCACGTTGTAAATAAATATTGTTTGGCTGAATATCTAACGCTTTTTTATAATCAATGTAAGCGTCGTCATATTGTTTAACGCTTTGGTAAAGCAAAGCCGATAAATAAAATGTATAAGCATTTTGAAAGCCATTTTTTACGTCTCGGGTAACATTGCCCATACTTGGATAATGCTGTTGTGCTTCTTGAACCGTTGAATTTATTGCTGATTGGTTTTCTGAGCGCGCATCAACTTGTACTTTATTTGCTCTGCGAATCTCTACTAAAGCGCCTTCAACGTCATTTTTGTATACATAATTAAGTGCTTTGTAGCTATGTAGCATGCTCATTTCATAAGCTGGTGGCACATAGGTTATAGCTGAATCATTGGTAAACAGTGCATTGCTTTGTTCAAGCCCAGCACTTAACTGTATTTTTGCTGCTTCGCGCTTAGTTTGCATTTGCGTATATACGTTTTCAAATTTACTTTGTGAATCAGTAGGGTTATTGGCTAAGTCGTTTATACGAGCTTGCTCTAACTGATTTAAAAGATAACTACTGTGCATAGTGCTATTTTTAGCAATAAGGGACTGTGCTTCTTCGATATTGTTTTTCTCGATCGCATTTCTTACCGGTGTCATTTGGGTGGCATAGTCGTTAAATAGGTCACTAAAGCCTATGGTGCTACAACCACTTAAAATAAAACAAAAGCTTAAAATTATACTGCGGCGCACTGAGCACTCCTCTTAATTTACTTTCACACATTAACATATATTTTTGGGTTTAATGTACGAAACATTGTAAGAAATCGTAGAGTAACGTTGGTGAACAAAACGTGAATTTTTAATTTTAATAAACTAAGTTGAAATACTTAAATGGCTTTATTGGTCTTGTTAAATACGGTACACCTAAAAAGAATACATAATGAACAATTTCATCGGTGTGTTAATGGGTATATTACTCGGTATAGGTTGTATTGTTTTAGATGATACAAGTACTAAATGTTTGAGATTTAGATCTTTATATTGAAAAATACGTTCAATAATTAAGTATTAATTTTAAAAATATTACTTAATTTATCAAAACAAAACACACTCTTTGCACAGTAATGATAATCCTGTTTAAATAAGCTCACCAGTAAGTAGTTTACTGGGTTTGAATTACTATAATTGTTCAATAATTAGATAGCATTTACTTGCTTAGGTAACTTAAATAACGCTGTTATCCGTTTTGTTGTTAAGGAATTTTTTTGAAAGCTACGCTGTATACAATCATTGCTTTAATTGCATTTGCCGCAAACTCTCTTTTTTGCAGAATGGCTTTAGCCGAAGGCTATATAGATGCCTGGAATTTTACTATTATTCGTTTGCTAAGTGGTGCTGCGTGTTTGGGTATCATAATGGCTATTTATACCCATAACTTAAAGCGTAAAGGTGCATTTAACTCTGCAATTTTAAGCGATAAAGGAAGCTGGCGAAGCAGTATTAGCCTCCTTATTTATGCGCTTTGTTTTTCGATTGCATACGTAGAGCTAGATACAGGCACCGGTGCACTTATTTTATTTTCTGCGGTGCAGTTAACCATGATTGGTTGGGGAATATATAAAAAAGAGCAGTTAAGTGTGCTTCAATGGTGTGCATTTATAGTCGCGCTGGGTGGTTTTGTGTATTTAATGCTGCCATCTGCAGCTGTGCCTTCATTACTGGGTGCATCGCTTATGGCATTAAGTGGTGTGGCATGGGGCATTTATAGCATTAGAGGTAAAGTGTGTGTATCGCCTTTGCGCACTACAGGTTTTAATTTTATAAGAAGCTTAGTTGCTATACCTATTTTATTATTAGTTGGTATGAGCCATTTACCAAATGTAAGTATTGAAGGCATATTGCTTGCGTGTGCCTCAGGTGCGATAGCTTCTGGCATTGGCTATAGCGTTTGGTACGTGGCAATGCCATTACTTAAAAGTACACAAGCTGCTGTAGTGCAGCTTTGTGTACCTGTACTTGCAGCCATTGCCGGTGTGTTGTTTTTATCAGAGCAAGTAACAATGGAATTTATTGTAGCAAGCTCGTTAATATTAGGCGCGGTGCTGGTATTTATTTTAAATAAAAAGAAAGTTTAATATTATTTACGTCAGCCTTCCTTTTGTGGGGGGCTTACGTTAGTTACAAAGCGTGCATAAATTGCAGGTAAGTTATCAAGTATTGCCTGCTTCCCCTGCAATTCACTCTTTTTTATACATTCAAAAAGTACTTGTTCGCTAAGCCTATTCACTAATAACTGTGATTGCTCAATATGGCTTATATGCCAAAGCTCCGGTGCTACGCCGCCTAAATCGTGTTGATAGGGACGATAAAAACCAAACTTACCCAAGTTGTCATCTAACCAGTTACTTAAAGGAGCAAATGGACCGCCTTGCTGATATTCATCGGGTGTTAGCTGTAGTTTATAATCGTCGTTCACGGCTGCTTTATCAAACACGTCTAAATCGGTACCTAAATGGTGTCTGCTTGCCCCAGGTAATGCAGAGTAGAGCATTATAGCAATGCATTTATCTATATCGCTTAGGTCGCTCAAATTTGCAATTTCTTGCTGTTTATTAAAAACAGGTCGAATACCTAAAAATTTATTATTCCAAATAATTGATTGACGATTAAAGTCACGAAAGCTTGATGCAATCGTGAGCTCAAATCCCGCATTTTTTGCTGCACTTTGTAACGCTAAAAAGTCGCTAATAATGTTGCTATGCAAACGATGATTTTGTATATCAGTTAAATGTGTATCACTTTGACCTGTAATACACAGTATTGGTGTTGATTGGTTTAAATCCATTATGCTAAAAGTTGCTCTAGTATTTGCTCGTAAATGTCGCCAAGGGCTATTAAGTCATCGGTACTTACGCATTCATCTATTTTATGAATAGTGGCGTTACGTGGTCCAAGTTCAATTACTTTAGCGCCTGTTTGCGCAATAAAGCGACCGTCTGATGTACCACCCGTGGTTTCTAGATTAGTGGTTAAACCGGTTACAGATTTAATTGCATTGACTGTGGCATCAACAAGTGGACCGTGTTCGGTAATAAAAGGTAAGCCATTTACTATCCAACTTAATTCATAATTTAAATTATGCTTTTGTAAAATGTCATTCACACGTTGCTGTAATTGCTCATGTGTTACTTCGGTGCTAAATCTAAAATTAAACTGTACTTCTAATTCCCCCGGAATCACATTACCAGCACCAGTGCCGCCATTTATATTCGAAATTTGAAAGCTAGTAGCAGGAAAATATTCGTTTCCGTTATCCCATACTGTTTGGCTAAGCTCAGTAAGTGCTGGCGTTGCTAAATGAATTGGGTTTTGAGCTAAATGCGGGTAGGCAACATGACCTTGTATGCCTTTAACTGTTAAGTAAGCAGTAAGTGATCCTCTGCGACCATTTTTAACAACATCACCTAATACATCGCGAGAAGAGGGTTCGCCTACTAGGCACATATCTATTTTTTCACCACGGGCTTCTAGTGTATCTATTACACGTGTTGTGCCGTTTATAAACGGTCCTTCTTCGTCAGAGGTGATTAAAAAAGAAATCGAGCCTTTATGATCTGGATTTTTAGTCACAAAACGCTCGGTTGCTACAAGCATTGCCGCTAATGAGCCTTTCATATCAGCAGCGCCACGACCATGTAATAAGCCGTCTTTTATTAACCCTGAGAATGGTGGGTGTTGCCAGTTTTTTTCAGGACCTGTTGGTACAACGTCAGTATGACCCGCAAAACAGAAATGTGGTGATTGTGTGCCTTTTCGTGCCCATGTATTTAATGTATCAGTAAAAAATAACGACTCTATATTAAAGCCAACTGCAGCAAGGCGGTCGTTCATCATTTGTTGGCAACCAGCATCTTCTGGTGTTACCGATTCTCGCTGAATGAGTGCTTGAGCGAGTTTAATTACGTCATCTTTCATGATTTAAATATCTCATCGTATTGAGCTGCTTTAAAGCCTAAATGGTAGCTGCCGTTATTTACGAGTACTGGGCGTTTGATCATTGCTGGTTGTTCCACTAAAAGTGGTATTGCACTTTCTTTAGTTAGACTCTGTTTTTGCTCATCTGTTAATGCACGATAAGTAGTACCGCGCTTATTAACAAGTTGCTCCCAGTCGAGTTTATCTGCAAAATCACTCACCATTTGCTCATTTACGCCATCTTTGCGGTAATCATGAAAGGTAAACTCAACGTTATTATCGGTTAAGTATTTTTTAGCTTTTTTTATCGTATCGCAATTGCTAATGCCGTATAGAGTGATCATATATCTACTTCTTCTTAATAATAGTTAATAGAGTATCTACACCCGCATTTACATGCGAATGTGAGTAATGAAATGTGCCGAGGTTGTGTCCGTTAAGTAAAATTAAACTTGCTAGCATTGGGGCATCTAATTCACGTAAATCAAAGTAAGCAAGGCGTTGACCTTTATTTATTTTACTCCCATTTAGCTGGGCTATGTGGGTGTGCGTAATTGATTGCGAATCAGGAATAGTTAAGTTTATCAGAACTTTTAAACCATTTTTAGCTTGTAAAATAAACTCAGTGCCCGCGTTTTTTACTTGTAATAAAGTACCGTCAAACGGTGCTAAAATTTTATGACTTGTTAGCTGTACCATAATGCCAGGACCCAGTGTTCCAAAACGAAAAAAAGGCTCTGGGTGCTCTTTTAGTTCAATTACTTTACCTGAAAACGGGCTGGTAATATTTATTGCGCTAAGAGGTGTTTTATTTTGAGCTAAATAGTCAATTTTTTTTGCTTTCATAAGCTAATTTACCACCACGTTATAACCCTCTTTTTTTAATGCGGTAATAGCATTATCTACTGTGTGTTTTTTAATGAGAATATAATCAGTATCGTAAGTTGAAATAGAAAATATAGAAATTTTAGCGCGTGCCAATACTCCTGAAATATTAGCCATAATTCCGGTTAACGAAAAACCCAGTGGACCTACAACTTCCAGGGCTTGCCAGTCTGGTTCGGTATCAAGGCATTTTATTTCAAAACTACTCGGACACACAATTGAAAGCTCATCGTGGGTTTTAGAAATAAAAAACAGAGATTGCTTTAAAAGTGCCGCAGGTATGTCTGCATCTATATCTAAACTATGTATAGATAAAATGGTGCTGTGTAATTGTAATGTTTGTTTTGACATTAAAAACCTGCTAAACAGCAATATTAATAGCTTTATAGTATAGATTATTGGCTTTAAATTAAAGGTGTAACAACGACTAACTCAGCAGTAAATAAGTAGATAAAAGAAGGGAGTAAAAACTTACCCACAATTTCTGTGGATAACTGTGGGGGTTGCTGGGTATAAATAGCCTAACTAGTTAATTATTAAATAAATAACAGCTAGGCTATAAAAAACACATGTTAGTGTTGGCGCTTAATTAAGTGCTTCGGCTTGAGCCGCTTGAATAGCTGTTAGCGCGATTGTGTATACAATGTCATCTACTAAAGCACCACGGCTTAAATCATTAACGGGTTTACGCATACCTTGCAGCATTGGACCAATACTTATTAAGTCGGCACTACGTTGTACGGCTTTATAGGTTGTATTACCTGTATTTAAATCTGGGAATATAAATACAGTTGCTTTGCCTGCAACAGGGCTGTTAGGTGCTTTTTTGAGTGCTACATTTTCCATAATAGCAGCGTCGTATTGAAGTGGACCATCAATAATTAAATCAGGACGTTTTTGTTGTGCTATTTTTGTGGCTTCTCGTACTTTTTCAACATCGGCACCTGTGCCAGATGTGCCTGTACTGTAGCTGATCATGGCAACGCGTGGCTCAATACCAAATGCTGCAGCTGAGTCAGCAGATTGAATTGCTATATCAGCTAATTGATCGGCATTTGGGTCTGGGTTGATAGCACAGTCCCCGTATACCAATACTTGATCGGGTAGCAGCATAAAAAATATAGATGATACAAGCGATGAGCCCGGTGCTGTTTTAATTAACTGTAATGGCGGGCGTATTGTATTGGCAGTGGTATTAACAGCGCCAGATACTAAACCATCTACTTTTCCTTGCTCGAGCATCATAGTGCCAAGCACTACGTTATCTTGTAGTTGCTCTTGTGCTACAACCGCAGTCAATCCTTTGCTTTTACGAATTTCGACCATTGGGGCAACATAATCATTAATAATGCTTTGAGGCTCAATAATGCTTACATGTTCGTTTAGTTCTATACCTTGTTGTTCAGCAATGCGCATTATTTCTTCGCGATCGCCAAGTAATATCGTTTTAGCAATACCACGTTGACCACATATAGCGGCGGCTTTTATAGTGCGAGGTTCGTTTCCTTCAGGCAGGACTATTGTTTTACCAGCCTTGCGTGCTTTATTTGTTAATAAGTAACGAAATGCGGGTGGTGACAATTTACGTGTTTTACCTACATTTTTAGCTAATGTATCTAACCAGTTTGAATTAATATGTTCTGCATTATGGTTTTTAACTTTTTCAATACGTTGATCGTCATCACTTGGTACTTCCATATTAAAGTTATGCAGCAATAACGACGTACGCCAAGTGTCGGCTTCGGTTGCAAGTACAGGCAAACCTGTTTGCATAGCTTGCTCGCAAAGCGCCATAATTCTTGGCTCAGGCTCATACCTTCCGGTCAATAATATGGCGCCTAATTTTGTACCGTTCATTGCTGACAAACACGCTGCAACAAGTATGTCTGAGCGATCCCCTGGGGTAACTAACAACGCGCCTGGCGTAAAGTAATTCAAAATATTTGAAACAGTTCGAGCGCAAAAAGTAATACGACGCAGGCGGCGGTGAAGCATATCGCCTTCGTTTATAATTGTGGCTTTTAAGTACGCGCTCAAATCTTTTACCCTAGGTGCTACAAGGTCAAAGTCCCACGGGATGGCACCAAGTAACATAAACGAATTTTTCCTAAAAATAGGTAAAGCAGCTAAGCGCTTTAATTCGTTTTTAAGCTCTTCTGGTTTATACGCATCGACTAAATCGGCGCGAGCTCTGCCTTCTTCATCAAGTGGTGCATTTACTTTATTAAAAATACAGCCTAGAACTCTTGGATGGTCAATACCGCCATAATTACCGGCGGCAATTTCAAGGCGATCTTCTATTTGTGTAATATTGTAATTACCCGGTGTAAGTACAAATACAATTTCGGCGCCGAGTGTTTGTGCTATTTCACGATTAACGCGCCCAGCATAAGGTTGTCGTCGAGTAGTTACCATTCCTTCGATAATGGCTACTTCGTCGTCGTTTATTTTACTCTCAAAACGTTCAACAATTTCTTCTAACAGATCATCGCCTTTACCATCGCCAATCATTTGCTCTGCATAATCAAGTGCGAAGGGTGTAGGAGGGTTAATTGATGAGCCTTGAGTTACTATTTGTGTGGATTTTTCGGGGCCGGTTTCACCTGAGCGTGGCTGAGCAATTGGTTTGAAAAAATTAACTTTAACGGTTTTTTGCTCAAGCGCTCGCACTAAACCAACAGACACAGAAGTTAAACCTACACCTGTAGAGACAGGAATTAACATAATACGACGTGCCATTTTAAAGCTCCTTTACTATGTTTGCAGCATCGTTTGCTATTACCCATTCTTCATTTGTAGGCATAACGATAGCTTTAATTCTTGCTTTTTCAGAGCTAATAATACCTTGTTGCCCTAAGCGCGCATTAAGATTAGCTTGCTCGTCGCAATCAATGCCTAAAAAGGCAAGTTGAGATATTACTTTTTTACGAATAAGATCTGAATTTTCACCTATACCGCCAGTAAAAATAACAGCATCTAGGCGTTGTAAAGGCACCATATAAGCTGCAATTTGTTTTGAAAGGCGATAGCAAAACATATCAAGCGCTAGCGTTGCTCTTTGATTGCCATTAAGTGATGCTTCCTCAATTGTACGACAATCATTAGAGAGACCACTTATTCCCAGTAAACCGCTTTCTTGATTTAATAAATCGTCAATTTGTTGCGCACTATAATTTAGTTGTGTAGTTAAAAAATTAAACAAGCCAGGGTCTATATCGCCACTGCGCATACCCATAATTAAACCAGCGAGTGGCGTTAAACCCATACTTGTATCAACACTTTTACCATTTTTTATTGCACATACAGAGCAGCCATTACCTAAATGAGCGCTAATAAAGTTACTTTGCTCTAAGGGTTGATTTAACAATTGAGCTGCTTGCTCTGCAACATAGCAATGACTTGTTCCATGAAAGCCATAACGTCTTACGCCAAAGTCGGTATACAACTTATAGGGAAGGGCATAAAGATAAGCTACTTCGTCCATAGTTTGATGAAAGGCGGTGTCAAACACGGCAATTTGAGGTAACCCTTTAAAAGATGTTTTTGCAGATGAAATTCCTAGTAAATTAGCGTGACCATGCAGAGGAGCAAGTGTTGCTGCTTGGGTAATTCCCGAAATAACATCTTCGTCTATAAGTATTGATTTGATAAAGTTTTCACCACCGTGAACAACACGATGACCTACCGCAATTAAATGCTCATCTAATTTATGTGTTTTTATTAATGTTACTAGCGTATTAATTGCTTCTTCGTGTGCTTGATTTGCTTTTAAATCAATAGTGGTTTTAGCGCCATTGTATTTATACTTTATAGAGGGCGCTTCGCCTCCTAAGCGTTCAGCTAAACCTGAGATAATTTCGTGACCATTATTTGCATCAATAATGGCAAATTTTAAGCTAGAGCTGCCGCTATTTAGCACTAAAACGTGTTGTGATTTAGGATAGGTTGTTGGCATAGTTTCAATTCCCATAAACAAAATTTAGTAAGTGAGCAGTTAATACGTAATCACTGTAACTAGGGTATTAAATAAAGCTAAAACAATTAAGTGATCAAATGCAAAGCCGTTAACGTAATGTTAAATACTTTACCTTAATTAAGGTATTTAAGTTAGGATTGTATGCTTTAGAGTAAATTTAAGCTCTTTTAAAGAGAAAGTGAAACCGTGCTAAATTGTGTTACACTTTAAGTATAACCCGTTTTATTTATCGTGTTTTTAGCAGTATAGGTGAGGAGTTATGATTCAAAAAAGTGTAATGTCACAGGTACAAACTGGTCGACTGTATGCAAAAAAATGGCCTATGCGAAAAGAACTCGCGCCTTTATTTGCTGAGTTTAAAGTTATTAAGGCAACCGAACTTGCTATTACAGTTATGCCTATTTTAGCCATGTTTACGTTATTTTTTCAGTTAAATTATTTAGGGTCTGATTTTTTACCTCAAGCGATCGCTAGCGCGTTATTTTTTATATCGCTACCTCTACAGGGATTATTGTGGTTGGGAAAACGGGCGCAAACTCCCTTAGAGCCTGCTATGCATAAATGGTATAACGAACTTCATACAAAAATGGTTGCCAATGGCTATCAAACCCAGCTAAATGAAAACAAGCCCCGTTATTTGGAGCTTGCTAACTTACTTAATGACATGTTTGATAAAATGGATAAAGCATTCACTAAAGAGCAATTTTAGAGAGCTACATCGCCAGCAGTTTTGGTAAACTGAGTAACATAAAATGATAAGGTGACATGGTGCTCACCTTTTTCTTCGAGCGCTAGCCAGTGCTCGGGTCTAAATTTCCACGCAAATGGTGTCATCATAATTAAGTTTTTAACGTCGTTAAAGTTAAGCATTACTTGTTCGGTTAGTAGTATTTGATCAGTTTGAATAAACTCATTTGGTATATCTATTTGAGTATGTTCATTTACGCTTGAATAAATATAACTTTTTAGTTCTTTTAAGTGCCAAGGGCCGGGGCTTGCTACAACAAGTGTTGAGCCTGGTTTTGCTAGCCTTGCTAGTTCTTGATCAAATAATGGTGCAAACACACTTATTAATACATCAGCAAATTGGCTTTTAAACGGAGCTTGGCTTATTGATGCAACGCTAAAATGGCAATTGTTATAGCGTTTTGCGGCGTATTTAATTGCAGACTTTGATATGTCTACACCATACACATTAGCTTGTGTGTTTGCTGCGATTGCTTGAGTATAAAATCCTTCACCACATCCTAAATCAATAATATTGTCGGCATTTAGTGTATTAATTATTTGACCTAGTGCACTTTGTAAAAATGCGTAAAAGCCACATTCTAAAAATGCACGCCTAGCCTGAACCATTTCTAGTGAGTCGCCTGGTTGTTTAGAGTTTTTTTGTTGCACAGGTAATAAATTTACATACCCTTCTTTTGCAAAGTCAAAACTATGTCTGTTTTCACAGCTAAGTGTGTTACTTGTTCTTATAAGAGGGTTGCTACACAGAGGGCAGCGATATTCAAGGCTCATGAGTCTAGGTAGTCCTTATCGTAAAAAGTTTTTACCCAATGCGGGCGATAAGTGATCATTATAGTAATAGCCATTCCATTTAACATCGCTTCCGGAAACCAGATTATTGCACTTAAATAAACGTAGTTATCTGTAAGTTCTTGCCAATTATATTGACCAATAGAAAGGTAAAATAACGCACCTAAAGCAATTTTAATACATGCTATGAATCCTGCTGTTATAAAAGCACAAACAAAAATATAAACAAAAAAGTGGCGTGGTAAATAATGATAGCTAACAATAAAAGCTAAATAGCTCAATGCTATAGGTATAAATGCACCAATAAGTATTTGCACTGGCAGTAATTCGGGCTCAATTTGCCCAAAACTAGCTAATAGGGCAGTGGCAAGTAAACTACTTAAAATAGTTAGGCGCCAGCCTAGTATTAATGTGGCTGCGGTTACGCCTAAAATATGTAAATCTAGCCCTGTTAGTATGCCTGCTTTTATTCGCCATAAAATGGCAAACACGAGCGCGCACGCAAGTACACCTGTTTGGCGAACAGGTGTACTATAAAGTGCTTTATAGGTAGCCTTATCAAAGCTGAGTAAACTAGCTATAGCAACAACAGCCCAAAGCAGTCCTTGTACTTGTAAGCTCAACATATTAATTATTTTTAAATGTTGACCAAATAGGCGCGTGGTCTGAAGGCTTTTCAATACCACGTAATTCGTAATCAATTCCGGTATCAATACAGCGCGCAGCTAATTCGTTAGTCGCAAGCACTACATCTATTCTAAGACCACGGTTATCTACAAAACCTTTTGAGCGATAGTCAAACCAAGAGTATTGATCGTCTGTATTTGGATTTTGTTCTTTAAAGGTATCTTTAAAGCCCCAATTAAGCAGTGTAGCTAGCCATTCACGTTCTACTGGTTGGAAAGAGCATTTACCTGTTTTTAACCAACGTTTAGCATTTACATCGCCTATACCAATATCTAAATCAGTAGGTGATATGTTGATATCGCCCATAACAATGACGTCTTGCTCTGGCGTATGGTTGGTTTCAAGGTGTGTCATTAAGTCTTTATAGAATTGGCGTTTATAGGGGAACTTAGTTTCGTGATTTATATTGTCGCCCTGCGGGAAATAACCATTCATTACGGTTAAATCACGACCATTTTCTTGCTCTACAGTGACACTGATCATACGTTTTTGTGATTCATCTGTATCGGTTGCAAAGCCTTTTAAGACCGATTTAGGTTCATTTTTGCATAACATAGCTACACCGTAATGCGCTTTTTGCCCATGAAAATAAACGTGATATCCCATTTTTTGAACATCTTCTAGTGGAAACGCTTCGTCATGAACTTTAATTTCTTGCAACCCAATAACGTCTGGTTGATGTTTATCGATAATAGCTTGTAATTGATGAAGACGAGCACGCAGACCATTGATATTGAAAGAAATCACTTTCATAGAATTTACCTTTAAATTAGTTCTATTTAATAAGATAAATTGTATCAGTAAATACACCTACATAACATGGCTGAAATGAGGAAATAGCTGCGTAAATGTTGATCAAATGGTGTTTAAAGATCAAACATTGTTAATGCAGTATTAATATTTTAAATAAATAAAAAATTCAGTTGAAATGTTAATTGTTGGCTATATAATGCGCGAAATTACTTAGTTAGCTCGTTCAAATAGGATCTCTCATGAAAACACAACTAATTTTAGCCGCTGCACTTTTAGCATCAACGACTGTTTCTGCACAAAGCAATACTTACTTTAGCGAAGACAATAAAATTGAATCTAAGTTATGCGTATTGAGCGCAAATGAAGGTTTTACTGCTGCTCGTAAAGAAGCTGCTCTTCATGGTGTGTATTTATCACGCTTTTCACAAAGCATTTTGTGTAACGGTGAAGATATTCGGGATATCGCTAAAAAAGAAACTTTTAATAAAGTAACAACGACTAAGGTTGAAGTGTTTGCAAAAGATGCTCAACAAGAAACACAATTATGTATGACTGCTTTAAAGCAAGGTCTAGCGCCAGTTCGTCAAAAAATAGGCAACTTAGACTCATTAAAATGTAATGGTCAAAAGGTAACCGACTTTGTTAAGCGCTACCATAACGCTGCTATCTAATAAATGCTCCAATTAATTTATTAATCAGATTTTAAGTTAATTAGCATCATTAAATAAAAACAATACTCAGTATATATTTATGTACTGGGTATTTTTTTGCAAAAATTACAAGACATTCTGCAAACCTTTCATTATGTAAGTATATGAGTTTGTTTGATAAATAACCTTACTAATGCTATCCAACTGATTTTATTGACCAATTTTAAATTGGCATCAGACTTGTATTAAATAGAGTGACATTTAATTAATTACGAAGGATACGTCTTATGAAAAAGTTAACATTAGCAGCCACTATTTTAGCGTCTTTAAGCTTAGCAGCTTGTTCATCTAATCAAGGTCTTGAGAAAATAGACAGCGACTTTGCAAGTTTAGATAACGATAGCGATGGTTTTATTTCTAAAGTTGAAGCCGATGACGATAGCATTTGGGGTCATTTTTCAAATATTGACACCAACATGGATAACGAAATAAGCCGCAAAGAATTTAATGCTTACATGAAGCTTAATACTGGAAAAGTAGCAACTGATTCTGAGGTTAGCGAATCGGCTTTTAAAGCAGAAATTGCTAAATTTGATAAAATTGAAAGCAGCTTTTCAAGCTTAGATAACGACAGTAATGGTTATATCTCTGTAGTTGAAGGCAATGATGATGATATTTCAAATCATTTTGGTTATATGGATAAAAACCAAGATAAGCGCATCAGCAAGAGCGAGTTTATGGGTTACATTAAAAAATACGGTAACGCAGTAGCTGAAGATGACGCATTAGAAGCGATTAAACACAGTTAATATTTGTTGTTTTAAAGAGTAAGTTAGAAGCCAGTGACACTCACTGGCTTTTTTGTGTTTTAAATTAGGTAAATTGATAGATATATTTTCCTAGTTTAGTGTTGTTCTGGCATAATAGATGGCTGTGTATTTTTATTTGTTTAGAGTGTGTATGGCGGGTCGGCGAATTAGTGATGAGCAATTAATTGAAATCATTGAAGCGGCGATTTTTGTTGCAGATAAACCTGTCAGTAAACGTCACCTTAAAGACACTGTTTTAGCTGATTTGGCTATTACGATGGCGCGAATTAACGATGCCATTGAAACAATACAAGTACATTTTCAAACCCGTGGTATTCGCTTAGTTGAAGTTGGCAGTGGCTATCGTTTTCAAGCATGTAGTAGTTTAAGCCCATGGTTAAATAACCTTTGGCAAGAACGTGCGCCTAAGTATTCGCGCGCATTACTTGAAACGTTATCGCTTATTGCATATAAACAACCGATTACACGTGGCGAAATTGAGCAAGTAAGAGGTGTAACAACCGGCTCAAATATTATTAAAACCTTACTCGAAAGAGAGTGGGTTAAAGTGGTAGGGCATAAAGAGGTTCCGGGTAAACCGGCTTTATATGCAACTACTAAGCAATTTTTAGATTATTTTTCGATAATGGGTTTAGATAACTTACCTGCCTTGCCAGAGCAACAGCAGAGTAAAATAAACCAGTTATTAAGTGATCCTTCTGTGAGAGAACCATCCGAATGAGTATTATACAAGGTGAAAAGTTACAAAAAGTCCTAGCCCGTGCTGGCGTAGGCTCACGCCGTGAAATGGAAAAATACATTGATGCAAACCGCGTTAGTGTAAATGGTAAAGTGGCAAAGCTAGGTGACCGTGTTGAGGAAACTGATTTAATTCGTGTTGACGGACACACTGTAAAAATTGAAGAAAAAGCAGACAGAATCTGTCGTGTAATTATGTATAACAAACCAGAAGGTGAGTTAAGTACCCGTAAAGACCCTGAAGGGCGACGTACTGTATTTGACCGACTTCCTCGTATTGATGGCGAGCGTTGGATTGCTGTTGGTCGACTAGACGTTAATACATCGGGTTTAATGCTTTTTACCAACGATGGTGAATTAGCAAATCGTTTAATGCATCCAAGTTACGAAGTAGAGCGTGAATATTCTGCACGTGTATTTGGTGAAGTGACTGCCGAAACGATTAAAAACTTAACCCGTGGTGTTGAGTTAGAAGATGGTCCTGCTAAGTTTATGAGCGTTAATCCAATGGGCGGAGAAGGTATAAACCGTTGGTATAATGTAACTTTAAACGAGGGACGTAACCGTGAAGTACGTCGTTTGTGGCAATCACAAGATGTTGAAGTATCTCGTCTTATTCGTATCCGTTATGGCAAATTAGAATTAGATAAGCGCGTGCCACAAGGCGGATGGGTAGAATACGATTTAGAAACCGTTAACTATTTACGTAAAACAGTTAAATTAGGTCGTGAAACACAAACTAAGCTTTCTGTTATGCCTGAAAAGCGCAAAGATAAACGTGCTAAAATTAATCAGATTCGTAAAGCAGTTAAAAAACACAATCAACGTGTTAAACCGACTAAACGAAAATAGTATTAAGAATTAAATGAAAAGCCGCTTTTAAAAGCTAACACCGATCAGTTAAGGTATTTTTGATCGGTTGACCGATCTTTTGGTTGCTTCACAATACCCTTATCATCTTTTGATTATGAGGGTATTTTTATGCTTAGTCATTGGTTACTTGATACGGATATATTCGCCACTCCTGACTCTTTATCTACATTTCAGAAACATATCCCTCTTGAGTGGATTTCTAATGTGCTCGAGCAGACCGATAAAGCAAGTATTCGCAAACGTAAGTTACCTGCTGAGCTTGTCGTCTGGCTTATCATTGCAATGGGTCTTTTTCGCGACCGCTCTATTAGTGACATTGTTGAGAAGTTAGATTTAACACTCACTGATACCCTGGGCGATACGGTTGCTCCAAGTGCTATTCCTCAAGCGAGACAGCGCCTCAGTAGCGACCCCCTCCAAGCCTTATTTCACCTATGTGCAGCCCATTGGACACAAGAAGAAGATGCTGATGATACGTGGTATGGACTCCGGTTATTTTCTGTCGATGGAACGCAATTTCGTGCACCTGATACACCTGCTCTTGCTGAGCACTTTCACTATATTAAGCACAGTAAAAACCGTCATACAGAATATCCTATTGTACGCCTATGCGCCTTAAGCTCCTTGCGTAGCCGGTTGATACACCACGTTGCCTTCGGGCCCAGTTATCAAGGTGAGGTGAACTACGCAAAGCAGTTATTTAGTCATGTAAGTAATAACAGTCTAACTATTTTTGACCGATGTTATCTCAGCGCTGAGCTACTGATTAATTGGCGTAAGCAACACCCACAGTCGCACTGGATGGTCCCGATTAAAAGCAACACGCAATACACCGTCATTGAATCTTACTCTGAGCATGACTTCAAAGTAGAGATGAGTGTATCTGCGCATGCCAGAAAACAAGACCCTTCGCTTCCTGAGTGCTGGCAGGCCAGACTGGTTCTTTAT
>NZ_AUTQ01000060.1 GCF_000498095.1 Pseudoalteromonas sp. TB64 | reverse complement strand
AGCCTGCCATGTTTATGCTGAGCCATACCTAATTGGCGCAGGCAGTTTTCAACCACAATAACAGCGCCATCAACTATTAAGCCAAAGTCGATTGCGCCCAAACTCATTAAGTTGCCCGATACGCGATTACCTACCATGCCTGTTATGGCAAATAGCATGCTGAGTGGAATAACCATTGCCGTAATAAGCGCGCCGGTTACGTTGCCCAGCAATAACAGTAAAATCACCACCACTAATACAGCACCTTCAAATAGGTTGGTTTTTACGGTTTCTATGGTTTTATCAACAAGGGTTGTACGGTCATAAACTGCCTCAACCACAACACCTTCAGGCAAGCTTAGCTGTACGTCTTTGAGTTTATCAGCCATGGCTTTTGCCACTACGCGGCTGTTTTCACCAATTAGCATCATTGCGGTACCGAGCACGGTTTCTTCGCCGTTATAAGTGGCTGCGCCGGTTCTAAGCTCTTTGCCGAAACGCACATTTGCTACATCTTTAATGCGTACCGGTGCATCATCGCGCTTAGCAATAACGGTATTGGCTATATCATCAATACTTTTTAATTGCCCAGGTGAGCGCACTAAATATTGCCCGTCAAAGCGCTCTATAAACCCCGCACCTTGATTACTATTATTTAATTTAAGTGCCGTAATAACATCACTTAGCGTAAGCTTATAAGCGAGTAGTTTTTCGGGCATTGGCGCTACTTGGTACTGGCGCTCAAATCCCCCTTGGCTATTAATTTCGGTAACGCCTTTTACTTTTAAAAGCTGCGGGCGAATAACCCAATCTTGTAAAGTACGTAAGTCTTCTGCGCTAAATGGGGTGCCATCGTCTTTTAATGCGCCTTTATTTGCATGCACCGAGTAAGTGAAAATCTCCCCTAAACCGCTGGCAATTGGCCCTAAATTTGGTTCAATGTTGGCAGGTAAGTCTGAGCGAATACTTTGAATACGCTCTGATATTTGTTGGCGCGCCCAATAAATATCGGTGCCTTCGTTAAAAATAACCGTTACTTGCGAGAGCCCATAACGCGAAATAGAACGGGTGTAATCAAGCTTTGGTATGCCCGCCATTACTGTTTCGATTAAATAGGTAATGCGCTGCTCTGCTTCAAGTGGGGTAAACCCAGGTGCTTTTGTATTTATTTGCACTTGCACATTAGTTATATCGGGTACGGCATCAACCGCTAAATTTTGTGTGTTGTATACACCAAAGCCTGCAAATAAAAGCGTGAGCGCAAGCACCATCATACGGCGTTTAACCGCAAAAGAAACTATCCAGTCAATCATGCTGCCTCCTAGTGTGAGTGGCNTGGCTTGCGCCGCTTTTTAAAATATCCGCTTTAATTACATAACTGTTCTCAGTTACGTACTCACTGTTTGGCGAAAGCCCTTCGAGTACTTCTACCCACTCGCTATTTTTAGCACCGAGTTTTACAGGGCGTACTTCAAACACATTACCGCTTTTAATAAACACACTAGGTTTGCCATTAAACTCTTGAACAGCAGTGGCTTTTACACGCACGGCCGCATTTATATTTGCAGTGCTAATGTCACTATTAACATGCATGCCTGGTCGCCAATGTCCGTCTGGGTTTTTAAGCTCAATCCGCGCGCGTGCAATATGCCCGCCACTCATCATAGGCGCGATAAAAAACACCTCGCCTTGCGCGTTTAAATGATGGTGTAAGTCGTACACTTTCGCGCTTTGCCCAATAGCTAATTTTTCAATATTTTCAGGAAAAGCAGACAACTCAACCCATACGGTTTCAAGATTTACGATTTGCATTAGCGCACTACTGGCAAGCTCACCGCGCTTTAAATATTGCTCAGTAATAACACCCGTTATAGGGCTTTTTATGATGTAATTTTGCAGTGTTTCGCGGTTGGTTACGCTGGCAAGCTTGTCGCCTTTTTTAACGTTTTGACCAATGCTGACAAATATATCGTTAACTAAACCGATGTAAGGCGCCATTACTTCAACAGTGCCGTGCGCGGTTGGCGCTATTACACCAAATAAAGTATCAGTTAGCTCAACTGTGCCGCTCTTTGCTGTCTCAGTTTTAATGCCTGCGCGCTCAATTGCTTGCTCACTTAGTGTGGTGCGCCCTTCTTCTTGCTCATAATGATAATTTATTTCAGCCCCTTTATAGCGTGCCATAACGTCAAGTTTAAATGAGTGCGGCTCGTTTACACTTACGGTACTTACTAAATAGTCATCTTCCGCTTTAAAGCGAATAAGCTGCGGTTTTTCACTTAAACGTTGCACATTAATAGTTACGTTTAATTGTTTTATATCAACGGCTTTATTGTTATCAAAACCATATATTCGCAGTTCAGTATTTCCTGCAAATTGCGTTAATTTAAGCTCTAAATTAAGTTTGTTATTAGTTAATAAAAAGCCGCCATGAGGACCTTTTTCTGCATGTTCGTCTTTATGACCTTCTTCATGATGATCATCAGACGCCATAACAGTGCTACTTAATAATGGGAGTGTAAATAGTTGAGTAATTAATAATGCGATAAGAGTTTTATTCATGATTGATGAGTCTCAATTAAAGGTTGGCCAGTTAAACGCTCAAGGGTAAGTAGCACTTGATAAAGCTCGCTATGGGTGGTAATAAGTGCGCGTTTAGAGTCAAATAAAGCTTGTTGAGCGTCGAGTAATTGCAATACCGAAATTTGCCCTTGCTGATAACTCTTTAAGCTTTGCTTTATAAGCGTTTGCGCCTGTGGAATTGCCTGCTGTGTTAACAGCTGTGCTTGCGCAATTTTACCTTTGTAATAAGCATAAAGTGTACGCACTTGTTGGCGAAGTTGAATACGCAATTGCCCTTGTTGTTCACTAAGTAATGTAAGCTGATGCTGCGCAGCTTCAATATTCCCGCTGTTAGAGTTACTCAATTGCAGCGGCATAGAAAACGAAAATACAAACGAGCTAGCATCTGTTTGTTGGTTATAACGCACACCACCGCTAAGTGTTAAATCACTTTCCCCATTTGATTTTTGTAGCGATAAGTTAGCCGTTTGCTGCATATATTGCTGCTGTAACAAAGCAAAGTCTGGTGCTGTATTTACCGCATCAAGTAATGCTTGCTCACTTTTAAGCTCAGTAACTATAGATAAATCCCCAGCATAATAATCACCGAGTAATTGCTCTTGCCAAAGCTCATTTAGTGCTAAGCGCGAGCGCTCAAATTCACTTTGTAGCATTGCGGTATTTAGATCTACTTGGCTTACTGCGTAGCGCATACGTGTTACATCTGCTTGTGAAACTGCGCCCGCTTCAGCACGTTTCTCTATTGCTTTAAGCGCCTGCTTAACAGTACTTTTACGCTCACTATTTAAAGCAATTAAAGCCTGAAACTTAAGTACTTGGTAATAACGCTCAGTAGTTGTTGCCAAAAGTGCAAAGCGTGTATTTTGGTATTGAATCGTTTGCGCTTTTATATTTGCAGTCGCGTAATTAACGCGGTTCTGGCGTTTATCACCAAGCTCTATTAACTGACTCAGCGCAAGCGTGTACTGCGCACCTTGTAAGCCATGAGTGCTTTGTGTGCCTAGCAGGTTTTCAGCTTCAAAACTCACCATAGGATTAGGTGCAAGTGTGGCTTGGGTTTTAAGCGCACTCAATATTTTTTGATGATAGGGGTAGCGTTTTAATACCGGATTTTGTTGTTCGGTATTACTCAGCGCCTGCTTAAGCGTTAATGTTTTAACATTCGCCAAGGTACTAAAAACAGGTAGCGCGCACAGTAGTGCCACCAGCATAATTGGTTTTTTATTCATATAGCGTGTCCGTTTTTTAACAAACAGAGTTAACTTGAGCACGATATTGGCATTTAAAAATCAAAACCGAATGAGCATCAAGTAACCTAAATATGCATATAACAGAGCCTAAACAACGCATAAGCGCAGGCCGTAATATACAAAGTATTTAAAATTAAAAACTAGCTATAAAAATTAGGTGGCGGAACATCGGGTGGGTAATTTAAACCCTTGTAGCAAGCAGGTTGCGTAGCTTGGCTTTGCTCAGGGCTTATTGAATGATTTAAGGTGGTGTAGTAACCACAATGACAATGTTGATGGGCATGAATTTCAGTCGGTGATTGCGCGTCTTCATCGCTTGCATTTGTTTGAGAATGAATATGCGTAACGTGATCAACTTCTTCTTGCAGATGATACGCCGCCGCATCACAGCTAATAAAGCTGTGTACAAGCACAAGGAGTATCACGACTAAAAAGTAGTTTGAGCGCATTGCGACCTATAAAACCTAAAAATATAATTATCAACGCACGCACAATACATTAAACGCATAAAAAAGTAACGAGCTACTTTCTATACATTGATGGCGACATACCTACCGACTTTTTAAAGCGCTTTGAAAAGTTAAAAATATTAGAATACCCCACATAACTTGCCACATGTGAAATTGGCCAAGCCGTGTTTAACAATAAATTTTTAGCCCGCTCAATACGTAAATAAATAAGTTGTTGTATAGGGCTTTTACCAAATTGGGCTTGGCATAAACGATGTAAATGCGGCGATGAGTAATGCACATGTTCGCACATTGCCTCTATTGTCCAATCAAACTGTAAGCGCTTGTCTACCTCTTCAAACAAACTAATTAAACGATTATGCGCCGCACCTTGTGAGTTATTTTGCAGCGTAGCATTTAAGTAATGACTTAAAATAGGCGTTACGCTTTCGCGTAAATTAGCATTAGGCTCGCTATATAAAAGCTCCATAGCAAGGTGTAACGGCTCAAGTTTTTGCTCGGTTAATACCAATGCTTGCGCTAAGTTCAAATGCTGCCAACGTTTAGTATTTGCAAGGTTTAACCAAATAACATCCCAATGTTCAGCATCAATTTTCACTTCAAAGCTTTGCTTTGCTGGTAGCACAATAAGTGTATTGGCATTAAGTGTGTACTGCTCATTTTGTGTTGTTAATTTACCCTGCCCTGCAAGTGTATAAAAAAGTGTATGTTCTAGCGGTGCTGAGCGTGCTACGCAATAACGACCCGATAGGTTTGAGCAACCCGCAAGTGCTATTTCAAGGTTTGGCATTTGCGCGAGCGTTGGTGAATCAATAAAGCGTTCTATACAGCGCGGACCAATATCGAGTATGTCTTTAATGTTATAGCGCATAATTACAATGATAGTTTTGGATAAATAAAGGAGAGCTTTAAGCATAACCCCTGTGATTATTTTTAGCTATATTTAGCACATAATAATTGCCCGCTTATGCAATAGGATAAACATGACTTCTTTACAGCACATAATTAATCGCCGCGATTGGGAAAACCCAATTTCAGTACAAGTTAATCAAGTAAAAGCGCACAGCTCACTCAATGGTTTTAAAAGCGTTGAACATGCCCGTACTAACACACAATCGCAAAAACAAAGTTTAAACGGTCAGTGGGACTTTAAATTATTTGATAAACCCGAAGCGGTTGATGAGTCATTGCTGAGTGAAACACTAAACAGCGACTGGCAAAGCATTACAGTGCCTTCTAACTGGCAATTACACGGCTTTGATAAACCTATTTACTGTAATGTTAAATACCCATTTGCAGTTAACCCGCCTTTTGTACCAAGCGATAACCCTACAGGCTGTTACCGTACTGAATTTGATATAAGCGAAAGTCAGCTAACTCAGCGTAATCATATTATTTTTGAAGGCGTTAACTCGGCGTTTCACCTGTGGTGTAACGGACAATGGGTGGGTTATTCACAAGATAGCCGCTTACCAAGCGAGTTTGATTTAAGCGAACTGTTAGTTGCTGGCACTAACCGTATTGCCGTTATGGTTATTCGTTGGAGCGATGGCAGTTATTTAGAAGATCAGGACATGTGGTGGCTAAGCGGTATTTTTCGCGAGGTTAACTTACTTACAAAACCACAAAACAAAATACGTGATGTGTTTATAACCCCCGATTTAGACGCTTGCTATCGCGATGCAACGCTACATATAAAAACGGCGATTAATGCGCCAAATAACTATCAAATAGCAGTGCAAGTTTTTGATGGCGAACAGGCGCTATGTGAGCCACAAATTCAAAGCACTAACAATAAACGTGTTGATGAAAAAGGTGGCTGGAGCGATGTTGTATTTCAAACAATTGATATACAAAGCCCTAAAAAATGGACCGCCGAAACCCCGTACTTATACCGCTGCGTTGTGAGTCTGCTTGATGATCAAGGCAATACCGTAGACGTTGAAGCTTATAACATTGGCTTTAGAAAAGTAGAAATGCTTAACGGGCAGCTTTGCTTAAACGGCAAACCGCTACTTATTCGCGGTGTTAACCGCCACGAACACCACCCAGAAAACGGCCATACAGTTACTACCGCCGATATGATTGAAGATATTAAGCTGATGAAGCAAAATAACTTTAATGCCGTGCGTACTGCTCATTACCCTAACCACCCTCGTTTTTACGAACTATGTGACGAGCTAGGTTTATACGTAGTTGATGAAGCAAATATAGAAACCCATGGCATGTTTCCTATGGGGCGTTTAGCTAGCGATCCGCAGTGGGCTGGTGCATTTATGTCGCGTTATACACAAATGGTTGAGCGCGATAAAAACCACGCCTCAATTATTATTTGGTCATTGGGCAACGAATGCGGACACGGCGCAAATCATGATGCCATGTACGGCTGG
>NZ_AUTQ01000059.1 GCF_000498095.1 Pseudoalteromonas sp. TB64 | reverse complement strand
GGCTACCGACATTATTTGCCCAATGTACGCTCGTGTAAATACCGATATTAAAGACGATGCGGTACCTAAATACTCTATTAAAAAGTGGCTAAGCCTACCAGGTGAAACTCGCCCGCTTATTTTATGTGAGTACGCCCATGCAATGGGTAACAGCCTAGGTAGCTTTGACGATTACTCGCAGGCATTTAGAGAATACCCACGCCTGCAAGGCGGCTTTATATGGGATTGGGTAGATCAAGGTTTATCTAAAACGGACGAAAACGGTAAGCATTACTGGGCTTACGGCGGCGACTTTGGTGATGAACTAAATGACCGTCAATTTTGTATAAACGGGTTATTGTTCCCAGATCGTACACCGCACCCTAGCCTGTTTGAAGCTAAATACAGCCAGCAGCATTTACAATTTACGCTGCGCGAGCAAACTAAAAATCAATACAGCATTAATGTATTTAGCGATTACGTATTTAGGCACACCGATAACGAAAAGCTCGTTTGGCAGTTAATGCAAAATGGCATCTGTGTTGAGCAAGGCGAGCATGTACTTAATATTGCCCCGCAAAGTACGCACACGTTAACGATTAAAACTAAAACAGCGTTTGAGCAAGGTGCGCAATATTACCTTAATTTAGATGTAGCACTAATTAACGACTCACACTTTGCAAACGCTCAACATATTATGGATACCGAGCAGTTTAAGCTAATGAACAGTAATAATTTAAACGATAAATCATTTACACCAACCTCTAAGCAAAGCGCTATAAGTGTTAATGAAACCGACTCCCACCTAAGTATTGAAAACGATAAGTTTAAACTTATTTTTAATCAACAATCAGGGCTTATAGAGCAGTGGTTACAAAACGATACTCAAGTTATTAGTAGCCCACTGGTTGATAACTTTTATCGTGCCCCACTTGATAACGACATTGGCGTAAGCGAAGTAGACAACCTAGACCCTAATGCATGGGAGGCACGTTGGTTGCGTGCAGGTATAGGGCAATGGCAGCGCACATGCAGCTCAATTCACGCAGTGCAATCAAGCGTTGATGTACGTATTACTTGTGTATTTAATTACGAGTTTAATGGCGTGCTACAGGCTCAAACACAGTGGTTATATACACTAAATAATACCGGTAATATTAGCCTAAATATTGACGTAAACTTAAACGATACTCTGCCGCCAATGCCGCGTATAGGGCTAAGTACAACGCTTAACAAGCAAAGCGATACAAAAGTAAACTGGCTGGGTTTAGGACCTTTTGAAAACTACCCAGATCGCAAAGCCGCGGCACGTTTAGGTTATTACAGTTTGAGCTTAAATGAGCTACATACACCGTATATATTCCCAACTGATAATGGTCTGCGTAGCGATTGCCAATTACTGAGTATTAATAACTTAACCGTGACTGGCGCATTTTTATTTGCAGCCAGTGCTTATTCGCAAAGTATGCTAACGCAAGCGAAACACACTAACGAACTAATTACTGATAATTGCGTACATGTACACATTGATCATCAACATATGGGCGTAGGTGGCGATGATTCGTGGAGCCCAAGTACCCATAAAGAATATTTACTTGAGCAAAAGCAGTACAGTTATTCTTTAACTTTTTCAGCTAAATAATTTAGTAGTTAACCTACAAAAATAGCGGCCAAATTAGCCGCTATTTTTTAATTAAAAAACTCTATTTTTTAGCTAGTTTTTTAGCTAATACATTATCAAGCGAAAAGCTTCCCGCTCCCTGAATTGCTAAAACCACAGTCACAACAAGTAACGTTAATGCGTATTCATAGCCATTGTTTGCCATAAATAAGCCATTACTAATATGTACGCTAAAAATAGCAATCAGCATAGTAAAGCCCGCAACTACAGCTGCTGGGCGTGTTAATAAACCAATTGCCAATGCAATGCCGCCAAAAAATTCTGCGCTGCCAGCCATCATTGCTAACCAATAACCTGGCTCTAATCCCATACTTGCCATCCATTGGCCTGTACCTTCAAGCCCGTAACCGCCAAACCAAGCAAATAGTTTTTGTGCACCATGCGCCGCTAAAATAAGACCAACTGGCACTCGTAAAATTAATGCTGCTACGCCTGCTCTTGAGCTAAGTAATGTGTTTAGTAATTTCATGAATTTTAGTCCTGTTTTAATTTATTTAAACGTTAGATTTGTTCTTAACCGTTGAGCACAGTTTACTATCATCATTTAAAAACATTAATACAAACTTTATTAGTTAATTAGCGACATATTGTTTATAAAAATCATAAAAAAACCGCCAACCAAAAAGATTGACGGTTTTTTATTAACGTATTACTTAATATGTTTAAGTAAAGCGCTTAGCTTTGAAAATTAAGCAACTGCTTGCTCTAAAATTTCGCGGCTTTCTTTTAGCGTAATAGCTTGGTTTTCACCAAGAGCTAGCATGCCGTGCGCTTCAAGTTTATTAATAATATTGTCAATCGCCGCTGCTTTATCATCGCCATGTTCAGTAAGCTGGGTCGCTACGTCAAGGCTGTGGTAAAACGCTTCAATTGCTAAAATTGTTTTCTCAGCTAAGTCGTCAGATTGCTCAAGACCAAATACGTTTTTACCCATCTGCTCAAGTTTTGCTTTTTTAACTGCAAACTGGTTACGTAATAAAGAAGGCTGAACAATAGCAAGTGAACGAGCATGATCAACGCCGTAAGCAGCTGTAAGCTCGTGGCCAATCATGTGTGTTGCCCAATCTTGCGATACACCAGAACCAATTAAACCATTAAGTGCTTGGTTAGCTGCCCACATAAGGTTTGCACGCCATGCATCGTCTTGATTTTCAAAGTTGTCGCCTAATGTTTTAAGCGTTCTTAAAAGTGCCTCTGCGTAACCTTCTTGAACCAATGCCGTTTCAGGGAATGTTAGGTACTGCTCACATGTATGAACCCATGCATCTACTAAACCATTTACAAGTTGACGCTGCGGTAATGTTTTCATTACATCAGGGTCCATAATCGCAAATTTAGGAAGTACTTCTGGTGATGCAAACGGTAGTTTTTGCTTCGTTGCTTCTTTGCTCACAACTGAGTTTTGGTTAGACTCTGAACCCGTTGCAGGCAATGTTAGTATTGCACCAATTGGTAATGCGCTAGTAATAGTGTGCTTACCAGTAGGAATATCCCAACCTTCGCCATCATAAACCGCAGACGCTGCAATGTATTTGACGCCGTCGATTACTGAACCGCCGCCTACGCCTAATACAAAGTCGATGTCTTGTTCTTTACAAATTTTTACTGCTTGGTCTAATACTTCAATTGTTGGGTTAGCGCCAACGCCCGAAAACTCTACCCAATCAAAACCTTCAAGTGCTGCAGCAACTTGGTCGTACACGCCGTTCTTTTTAATTGAACCGCCGCCGTACACTACAAGTACTTTTTGATCTTTTGCGATCAAATCAGATAGTGCCGCAATTTGTTGCTGACCGAATTGGATGAGAGTTGGATTTACGTAGCTAAATTTCATTATTTTGCTCCTAGGTGACGGTTAATTGCTGAGTACTTTACTTAGTTACCTAATCAAAGTATCTAATGAAGTATCGATGCGTGCATATTAGTGGCAAAAAAAACATAAAAAAAGCCCAATAACTCGCAAAAGCTTGCCTAAAACTATCAACGTTGTTATTTTACACAAAATACACTCAATTAAAGATGCCTTTTATGCCCACCATAGCCAATATGTTGCAACAATACGCCGAGCATAATCAATTACTCAGCTTTGAAGGCACCATGGAAACTATTATTCCAGGCGTGTATTTTCATCGAGCAACTAAAAGCTCATCACGTCAGCCGCTTATATATAACTCAGGCATTATTATTGTTGGGCAAGGTCATAAAATAATTCACTTTCCTGAACATCAAATAAAATACGGAGCAGGCGACTACTTAGTCCTTGGCGTACCGGTGCCATTAGAGTGTGAAGCATTTACCGATAACGATTTACCCGTTATGGGCATTGCCATAGATATAAACCCTGCAATGCTACACAAACTCGTTAATCAAATAATGCAGCATAAGCCTCTTTTAGCGTCATCGTCGTCAACACAAATTGGTGCAGTGCAGTCCGCAACTCTAGATACAGCAATGGAGCTCGTTACTCATCGGTTATTAACTGTGTTAAATAACCCACTTGAGGCAGAGATATTTGGCGAAGATATAGTAAAAGAATTGGTATATCGCGTACTTTGCGGCCCTCAAGGCAACACCTTAATAGGTCTTGCGATGCATGATGGACATTATGCTCGCATAGCACGTACGCTCTCTACTATGCACAGTAGTTATGCCAACCAAATAACTGTTGAAGGTTTAGCGGAAGATGTAAACATGAGTGTATCGTCGTTTCATCGTGCCTTTAAGCAAGTTACTTTTGAGTCGCCATTGCAGTACTTAAAAAAAGTACGCTTAGCTAAAGCAAAAGAACTCATTACTGCCAGCGGCAGTAAAGCCAACGAAGCAGCATTAAAAGTAGGTTATACCAGCCCATCGCAGTTTAGCCGCGAATTTAAACGCCACTTTAATAAAACACCTAGCGAAGTATTAACTCAGCTGCATAGCTAGCCCACAAAAAAGCCACTATAAAAGTTAACACCGATCAGTTAAGGTATTTTTGATCGGTTGACCGATCTTTTGGTTGCTTCACAATACCCTTATCATCTTTTGATTATGAGGGTATTTTTATGCTTAGTCATTGGTTACTTGATACGGATATATTCGCCACTCCTGACTCTTTATCTACATTTCAGAAACATATCCCTCTTGAGTGGATTTCTAATGTGCTCGAGCAGACCGATAAAGCAAGTATTCGCAAACGTAAGTTACCTGCTGAGCTTGTCGTCTGGCTTATCATTGCAATGGGTCTTTTTCGCGACCGCTCTATTAGTGACATTGTTGAGAAGTTAGATTTAACACTCACTGATACCCTGGGCGATACGGTTGCTCCAAGTGCTATTCCTCAAGCGAGACAGCGCCTCAGTAGCGACCCCCTCCAAGCCTTATTTCACCTATGTGCAGCCCATTGGACACAAGAAGAAGATGCTGATGATACGTGGTATGGACTCCGGTTATTTTCTGTCGATGGAACGCAATTTCGTGCACCTGATACACCTGCTCTTGCTGAGCACTTTCACTATATTAAGCACAGTAAAAACCGTCATACAGAATATCCTATTGTACGCCTATGCGCCTTAAGCTCCTTGCGTAGCCGGTTGATACACCACGTTGCCTTCGGGCCCAGTTATCAAGGTGAGGTGAACTACGCAAAGCAGTTATTTAGTCATGTAAGTAATAACAGTCTAACTATTTTTGACCGATGTTATCTCAGCGCTGAGCTACTGATTAATTGGCGTAAGCAACACCCACAGTCGCACTGGATGGTCCCGATTAAAAGCAACACGCAATACACCGTCATTGAATCTTACTCTGAGCATGACTTCAAAGTAGAGATGAGTGTATCTGCGCATGCCAGAAAACAAGACCCTTCGCTTCCTGAGTGCTGGCAGGCCAGACTGGTTCTTTAT
>NZ_AUTQ01000058.1 GCF_000498095.1 Pseudoalteromonas sp. TB64 | reverse complement strand
TTAAATGTTGGTACGACTGAGTGGATTCGAACCACCGACCCCTACCATGTCAAGGTAGTGCTCTAACCAACTGAGCTACAGTCGTACAATTTTTTGAGGCTTTACTTAAATATTGGTACGACTGAGTGAATTAGAACTACTGACCTTTGGACCGGGTGATCAAGAGTAGGTAGTGCTTTTTCCTTCAATTATACTTTTCTTAAATGTTGGTACGACTGAGTGGATTCGAACCACCGACCCCTACCATGTCAAGGTAGTGCTCTAACCAACTGAGCTACAGTCGTATTTCTATATTTAAGTAGGTTGCTAATTACTTAACAACGGTCGCTAATATATAGTGTGGCGAGAGGTGAATCAAGTAAGTTTATTGCTTTTGAGTTTATTTGCCGTTTTTTTATTCATATAGGGCTGATTTCACACGTTTTATAAAACGTTTGCCACCAAACAACATGGTTTTTGGCTGAATTTTTTAACTGATTTAATAAGTTATTAGGTGAATTAGTTTTAGTTAAGCCATTAATAGGTTCACTCGTTATTTCTTCTTTAAACCACAATTGATTATACAAAGGTTGAAGTACCTCTAAGTAACCCGTTAACTGTGCTTGGTAAGGTTGAATTTCACCTAAGAAAAACTTTTGAAATACATTACTGACTATTTTTGCCGTTTTTTTATTTTTACCTGCAGGGCAAATGTCGCGTAGATTCAATGTTTTTACAAATAATGTTGCACTGTTATTAAATGCGATTTGTTGCCTTGCTGATTGGATAAGCAATTGGTTAAATTGATACTTATTAAGCTGCTCTAGTGCATTAAAAATAGAGTCTGTGTTTATTTTATTAAACTCCCGAGAGGTAATGTGCTGTTTAATGGTGACTAGCTGTGAAAGGGCTTGTTGTGTATCACTAAACCCTGCAGCTTGGGTTGAAAGCTCGTTATTTGTACCTGCCCATGTACGGTTTAGCTCAGGTTCGTTAAACAACATGCTATTAAAGTAATGTATTAAATGGTTTTCTTTTTGGGTTTTAGCGGCAAGTATTTTTGAGTAAATATCACTGTTTTTATCAAGGGTATTTAAACAGGCTTGTGCGCTTTGAATAAAACTAATTTGATATTTTAAACGCCCAGCTGCTGTGGCAGTTTTACCAAGCTGATTATTATGCTCACTTATGAGTATATTTAATTTACAGTGACTCAGCCCTGCTAATTGGAGGATACCTAGCGTTACTGTACTTTTACTTAATTGCGAAGGAGATAATAACTTTAGTTGCTCCACACGTTTAGGTTTTACGGTTTTTGCATTTACGGTATTGCCTAAGCGTTCTGTATAAGTAATGTTGCTATCACTTGGTGCTTTAGAGCAGCTAGCGAGCAGTGCTATGCACATTACCAATAACAATATTACGGGTAATGTGCATAGTGATTGTGTGTTATGTTTCAATAAATGATTCATGTTTAAAGCGTTTATGCACCGTTAGCATTAAGAGTATTGCCGCCACTGTGAGTCCAAAAATAATTCCAACCCAAAAACCATGAGGCCCCATTGCTGGCACTATTAAGTCTGTTCTTGCCAATACGTAACCTAAAGCAAAGCCGATTAACCAGTACGATATAAATGTAATATACGAAATAGGGGCGGTGTATTTTAACCCACGTAATATGCCGTTGGCAGCCACTTGCAGAGCATCCGGTAATTGATATACACACGCTAAAATCATGATTGATGACGCTAGTGCAATAACTTCAGGGCTGTCGGTGTAAAGCTGGCTAATTAAATTACGTCCAGTAAAAGTAATCAAGGCTAAAAATAATGCGATGGCGATTGCTAAAATATAGCTGGTAGATACAGCCACTTTTAACTGTTTTAAATGGTTTTGCCCATATAAGTTACCTATCCGAATACTAATAGCGATAGAAAGGCTTAGTGGCATCATAAAGAGTAAAGTAGTTACACTTGCCGCTATTTGATGACCAGAAACAGCTACTGCACCTAGGTGAGCTATAAATAAGGGGATGCAGGCAAATAGCGTTACTTCAAAAAAGGTTGCTAACGATATTGGAATACCAAGCTTGGTAATGGTTGCTATAGTGGTTAAATTTGGTTTTTCGAATGAAGTTAATAGCTCTTTAGCGCCCACTTTTTTGCTAATTTGGCAGTAAGTGACCTGCGCAATAGCCATTACGGTTAGTACTAAAGCGGTTGCAATACCACAGCCAGCACCGCCGTAAGCAGGAAAACCAAACAAGCCATGAATAAAAATGTAATTTGCAGGTATATTAACAGCTAACCCTAAAAGGCTTATATAAAACGCGGGTTTGGTCATCCCCATACCTTCGGTCATGTTTCTGTAAACAGTAAAGATTAAAAAGCCAAATACCCCCCATTTAACAAAACGAATATAGTCAAAAGCAAGGCTTGCTATAGCAGGGCTGGTATCGAGTCGTGAAATTATAACATCAGCTAAATTAGCTATACCAAATCCGACTGCACTCAACAAAGCTGTTAAATAAAGTGCTTGTTGAAAATAATGGCTGATCCCTTTTTTATCATTAGCTCCAGAAAATTGTGCAATTATGCCTGTTAATGCTAATAAAATACCCTGTAATGCAAGTAGTAATGGGTTCCAAATACCGGTTGCGATTGACAGGGCAGCTAAATCGGTTGGGCTAACTTGACCTGCCATTATGGTGTCGACCACCGACATTAGAATGAGTGTTACTTGTGCTAAAAAAACAGGAAATGCGAGGGAGAGTAAACGTTTAGCTTCCCAATTACAAAAGGTCATAAAAACAGCTATTAAATAAAACAGAGCGCAATTGTAATCTATTGTGTTTCAAATAAAAATCTCAGTAGTGAATGATTTTATTAGTTGATACGTTAAACTAGCACTTTGTAATAAATTTAAGTGATTTTATGTTTACCGGAATAGTACAAACACAAGCAACTGTGGTATCTAAAACCCAAACAGATGGCGTTTTACGCTTAGTTATATCGGTAAGTGATGAATACGTTAAGCATCTAGATTTAGGCGCAAGTATTGCTATTAATGGGTGTTGTTTAACGGTTGTACAAGTTGAGTTAAGTAACCATGACGTGGTGGCACAAGTGCATTTTGATGTGATTGACGAAACCCTAAAATTAACTAATTTAGGTTTGCTTGAGCTAGGTAGTTTAGTTAATTACGAACGCTCTGTTACGTTTGGTACTGAGCTAGGTGGGCATATAGTGTCTGGGCATATTCATTGTACGTCACAAATCTCTCAAATAGTGAAGCTTGAAAATAACTGTAAAATACAATTAAGCTTACCAAAAGAGTGGCAAAAGTATGTGTTATATAAAGGTTTTGTTGCGATAAATGGCGCAAGCTTAACCGTGGGCGAAGTTGATGAACAAGGTTTTTGGTTACACCTAATTCCGGAAACGCTCGCCATTACAAACATTGGTGCAGCGCAAGTGGGTGACAAGTTAAATATTGAAGTTGATCAGCAAACTTACACTATTGTAAATACGGTAGAAAACTACTTACGCCATCAGGCTTAAAATATTTGTTCGTCGTCACTGTCTACGTGTAACTCTAACTTATTATTAGCATGGTCAATATGCATATTTAAATGAATAGGGTTACAGCAGGCAGTGCAATCTTCAACGTAGTCTTGATCGCCCATGCTTGCGTCTAGGTCTAAATGAATGTGGTGGCCACAGTGTGGGCATGCTATACGTTGTGATAAAAAATCTTTCATAATCACTCCAATTATAAATTATTAAGTGTGTTAGTAACCCTAGCAACAACTTAATGGCTCAACGCTGAACTTCATAATTATTATTTTATAACTATAATTTCATCGTTATTCAACATTTATAAATATAGTCTGATTGGGTAATTATGGCACTTATTTTACTACTGTTGCTGTGAGCTTTTCTATGTGCTGCTTGGCTTGTGTAAGGTAATTTCCGGCAAAAATATTGGCGTGATTTAAAATAGGGTATAACTGATATATCAGTTTACGCTTTTCGTAATTTGGCGATAAAGGATATTGAAGATTATAAGCACTGTAAAAATTGTCTGGCAGTGGAGCAAATAATTCACTCATTGCAATATCAACTTCCCGGTCACCATAATAACTTGCAGGATTAAATACTGTGGGAACGGCTTTTAAAAATCCCATGTTGCCGCGCCAAAAATCACCATGCAATATTGATGGCTCAACATGGTGGCTATGTAGTTGTTCTTTTACTGTATTTATTAAGCGTTCGGGCTCGATAAGTTGTATGCCTTTTTCAGCTAATAGTTGTAATTGCCAACCTATACGTTCTTCGGCGTAAAATACATCCCACTTTTTATGCCATCTATTTGGCTGTACTGTGGTTGCCAAGTAATTATCAATATCAAAACCAAACATGGCTTGGTCATGTTTTTGATGCATATTTGCAAGGCTTTTACCCATAGCATCCCATGTAGTATGAGGTTGTTTATCAAGAACAANNAAGCCACTCTAAAACAATAAACGAAAATTCAATATTAGCGCCTGTTACAATGCAATTAGGTACTTTTAAGTCACTGTTTTGTGCCAACAGTTTTAAACCGGTTGATTCGCTCTCTAATCTGTCGAGTTCACTTTTTAACACTACTTTTATTAGGTAGTTGTGCGTACCATTGGTTAAATGAAAAAGTTTGTCGGTATTTGTACTTTGTAGTTGGCGTTTGTAGGTGTGTTTAAAATCATAATTAATAGCTTGGCTGATGTGCTCGTTTACTGTTTTCCACATAACAATTGTTCACCTTTTAAACAGATACCTAAACTATGGCAAAAAGAGATTAATTTAACAATCTAATCGTTGTAAAATTAGCGGCTAGGTTTAAATAAATAATGACAACGACTGTAATGGAGTAAAAATGAACAAAAGTTTAATAACCAATTTGCTAGCTGGGCTATGTGTTGTTGTGGGTTTTATGTTTAACCAAGCAATTGTATTATCTGTTGGTTTATTTGCACTTTCTGGCGCGGTAACAAATTTATTAGCTATTCATATGTTGTTTGAAAAAGTGCCATTTTTATATGGCTCAGGCGTTATTGCGCTTAAGTTTGAAAGCTTTAAAATCGCCATTAGAAACCTAATATTAACGGAGTTTTTTTCAGAGCAAAAAATTAATAACCTACTTAATAAAGCACAGCCCAATATCGATTTTGAACCTATTATCAGCAATGTAGATTTAAACCCTGCGTTCGACAATTTACTTGTCGTTATAGAAGAGTCACAGTTTGGTAGCATGCTTGGTATGTTTGGTGGCACAGCGGCAATAGAGCCAATGCGCGAAAAGTTTATTGAAAAAATGCAATTGTCGCTTGGTGAAATTTCTCAAACTGACGACTTTAAAGCATTAGTAACCCAAACGCTTTCACAAGGTAATAGCGCAGAGAGCCTACATAAAACAGTCCTTAAATTAGTTGATGAGCGCCTAGATGAGCTTACCCCTAAAATGGTTAAAGAGATTATTCAAACTATGATCCGCGAGCACTTAGGCTGGCTTGTAGTGTGGGGCGGTGTGTTTGGTGGTTTATTTGGGTTAATAGCCGCAGTTATATAATTTAAATTACTTTAGAGCTGCTCTAAAGTAATTACACTTAATGCATGAATTTTAGATACTTTTAATTAATCTTTATGAAGTAACTGTTCAAAAACGCTATCTTCATGTTCATATTTATCGGCATCAGGAAATATTTGATCAAATTTTTCAGGTATTGTATGTTTTGCTAATGCGTAAAATTCATATTCAGAAAACTCATGTGAAGCAACAATGGCGCAAAACATATCTGTTTTATTGAGCGTATCAAAATCAGTCGTTTTTAATGCGTAAAGACTGCTTTCAATAAAAAGTACATAAGCAAGGTCATACAGTGCATCTATTTCCTCAAATTTTTTTGTTCCAACTTCATAGCGGGTTTCGTTTAGCTCATAAAGTTGATCAAAAAGCGCTTTAATTTGTGATTCAGCATATTTATATTCTTCAGAACACGCACATTCAATATCAAAGCACGCAGGGTTATATAATTCACTATTTAAATCGTCGCCTAGCTCACTCTGATTTAACATTAGCTGCTGTGAGGCTACCGTATTCATTGTTGCTAATTGATAAGCATTACCAGGAAAAGCTTGGAGTGCAAAAACATAAACCGGCTCATTACCTTGTTCAATATGTTTTAAAACAGCATCTTCACAGTGATTTTTTAACGCTATTTTATATTTATCAAACAAACCTCTTACTAACGATTCGTCATACACAACGTTACAATAATCACGCATAAATATATTTGCTTCGTCAGTATAGTGTTTTAAAAATAAATTTTGTTGCTCTGTGAGTTTGCCATTATTCACTTTGTGAAAAACGTGAAGTGCTTTTAGTAGTTGTTCGACCTCGTTATTATTTAAATCGGTATAGAAAAATTTATTTTTAGTTTCGGGGTAGGCTTCGTGATAACGCTTTATTTGTTGCAGTAATTCTGCAATTATTTGAAGATCTTTGTTTACTATTACTAAATCATTAGGGGGCAGATCAGGTGAGTTGCTAAGCTCTAGTGAAACAGCAAAATGTGTATTTAAAGTATTAATTAAAAACTCATACTCATCTATCGTTTTAGTTTCTAAATGCATATATCTCCTCATTTTTATCTTGTATGCGCTTTAATCGCGTGAGTGAAATACCCTCCATTATGGATATAACACCAGCATCTGCATTTTTACAGCAAGGTTTACCACTATGTGACATGTTAATTGTAAACGTAAAATCAGGGGAGAGGGAATAACTTTCATTAAGCTATGGATAAACAGTTTCAGATAAATTAATTTTTTATAGCTACTGACTTATTTTTTCAGGCTGCTATTATCGCCCCCATAATTTAGTCGTGTTTTTTAGGAGTAACGGTGAGTAAAACGTTAGCCAGTTATTATCAGCAAGCATACGCTTGCGATCAGCAGCATTTTAACCAGTGCTTTTATTGTGGTTGTGAAGCAACAGAGCGCGATCATTGTCCGCCCCTGCATATGCTACAAAGCATTGTTGATTTAGGCGAAGAGGCTGATTTTATATCTATTCCTGCGTGTTATGAGTGCCATGCACTTTTACATAACGAAAGGCTGATGACGATTGATGAGCGCTTCACTAAAATGAAAAAAAAGCTTGCTACTAAATACGCAAAACCTCTGCGTGTTTATAACATGTGGGAAGAAAACGAACTTGGCGATATGAGCGATGAGTTTGCGCATAGTATTCAAGCGGGTATGAAATTAGGAAAAGAAGCCGCTGAGCGTTTAGCGTTTACTGGTTTTAGTTATGCCACAGAAGATGCCAAAGTAGCAGTACGTGAAAAAACAAAAGAGTTTGATGTAGAAGGCATGATATTTACCGACTTTAAAGAGGCGCTAAATTACTGCATTAATGATTTAAACGTACAAAAAAGTGACTTTTATAAAATTTTGGTTGAAGATTACCAAGGGGATTTTAATAAAGCGCTAAGCCAGTATCGTCATCGTCATGACAAAGTGACAGCGGCTAAAGACGGTAATACAATTATTAAAGATTTTTCTAAGTTACATAAGCAAAACTCTGATTTTGTAACGCGTACGGTTAAGCACTTTATTAGTAAAGATCCATCGCTTACAACCGAAGGTGCGCTTGAAAAGTTGTATAACAATTATATAAAGAAATAATTACAGAAATTCATCTTAATTAACTGCGTTTTCACCTGTTTTTTTAGCTTTATCACTTAGCTTTCGCTAAAGTAGCAAAAAAACAGGAGATCCAAACAACATGCAAAAATTTGCACCTTCTTTATTAGCGGTTGGCTTAGCTGCTGCACTTGTAGGTTGCCAAGAAAACGGCCCGCAAGACGATAAAATAACAATTAACAAAAATCCTTACCCAAGCACTTATCAGCCAGTTGCTACATCAAGCACATTAATTACCAACGCCACTGTATTAACAGGTACTGGTGAGCGTTTAGATGATGCTGATGTATTACTTGTTGACGGTAAAGTACAACAAGTAGGTAAAGACTTAACTGCTACTGCTGATATTACAATTGATGCACAAGGCAAATGGGTTACACCAGGTATTATTGACGTACATTCACATTTAGGCGCTTACCCAAGCCCATCGGTTGAGTCGCATCAAGATGGTAACGAAATGACCAGCCCTAATACTGCAGAAGTGTGGGTTGAGCATTCTGTTTGGCCACAAGATCCTGGCTTTAATCGCGCACGCGAAGGCGGCATTACTTCTTTACAAATTTTACCAGGCTCAGCTAACTTATTTGGTGGCCGCGGCGTTACGCTTAAAAACGTCCCTGCACACACTATGCAAGGTATGAAATTTCCAGAGGCGCCGTATGGTTTAAAAATGGCGTGTGGTGAAAACCCTAAACGTGTTTATGGTCGCCAAGGTGTATTACCTTCAACTCGTATGGGTAATATGGCAGGNCCGTATGGCATGGGCTGAAGCCGCTGAATACAAACGTGCATGGGATAAGTACGATGCCGATTATGAAGCAGGTTTAAACCCAGAAGCACCAGTGCGTGATATTAAACACGATACGCTTCGTGGTGTGCTTGAAGGCGAAGTACGTATTCATAATCATTGTTATAAAGCTGAAGAAATGGCAATGATGATTGACCTGTCAAAAGAGTTTAATTACGACGCCGGTACTTTTCACCACGGTGTAGAAGCGTATAAAATTGCTGACTTACTTGCCCAAAATGGTTCGTGTGCTGCACTTTGGCCAGACTGGTGGGGCTTTAAAATGGAAGCCTACGACATGGTTCAAGAAAACGTAGCCATTGTTGATGCTGTTAAAAATTCATGTGCGGTTGTTCACTCAGATTCAGA
Organism: Pseudoalteromonas sp. TB64; assembly: GCF_000498095.1. Lineage (GTDB taxonomy): Bacteria > Pseudomonadota > Gammaproteobacteria > Enterobacterales > Alteromonadaceae > Pseudoalteromonas. Next base: position 9,737 of record NZ_AUTQ01000058.1, on the reverse strand, counting down.
TACCACTATTCAGCGCTTAAACCAAGAAGCTGGCAAGGTTATGTACCGTGCTAACGAAAACGGTTTTGATATTTCTGAGCAACACGCTATTAAATGGATCACGGCTAACGCTGCTAAGTCGTTAGGTATTGATGACAAAACAGGTTCACTAGAAGCGGGTAAGCAGGGCGATGTGGTTATTTGGAATCAAAGCCCATTTAGTGTTTATGCTAAAGCTGAACAAGTGTTTGTTGATGGTGCAAAAGTTTACGATAGAAATGACAGCGCGTATCAAGCAACAAGTGATTTTATGTTAGGTCAACAATAAGGAGCACCCAGAATGAAAAATTTATCACGTTCGTTTTCGCTTTCTCTGGTTGCTGCAGGATTACTAGCATCTGGTGCTGTAAGCGCACAATCGCTAGCAATTATTAATGCAACATTACATACGTCTTCTGATCAAGGTGTTTTAGAAGCGGCAAGCATTGTAATGACAGATGGAAAAATTACAGCAATTAACCCAGCTGAAGTTATAGCTGATAAAGTTATTGATGCAAAAGGTCAAATTGTAACACCCGGTTTTATTGCCAGTGTAAATCAACTTGGTCTGGTTGAAGTTAGTGCAGTTGCGGGCTCTCGCGATGCAGGCGAGGAAAAAGCCGGTATTGATTTTGACGTAAGTCTTGCTTACAACGCGCATTCGAGCTTAATCCCTTACGCTCGTAAAGGCGGCGTAACACGCGATGTAATTACCCCTCATGGTGGCGATAGCATTTTTTCAGGGCTTGCTAGTGTTGTTGATTTAAGTGGTAGTTTTGATAGCGAAATGCAAAAACAAGCGGCTCTAGTTGTTTATTTAGGTGAGCGTAGTAAAGGCTCTCGTGCTTTTACTTTGCAAACACTTATTAATAAACTTGATGAGCACAAAACGAAAGCCGGTAAAAAAGCTAAAAAAGATGACGACAAACCAAGTACTGAAGACAAAGTAATGGTGAAAGTCCTTAGTGGCGAAATGCCATTAGTTGTTGGCGTTTCGCGTGCGGCTGATATTATTGAGCTTATTAAAGTAAAAGAACAGTTTGGTATTAACTTGGTACTTAACGGTGCGCAAGATGCTGTTGTAGTTAAAGAGCGCGTTGCTAAAGCAAATATCCCTGTGATCATTAGTGCAATGGACAGCTTACCAGCAAGTTTTGATTCGCTTCATGCGAGTTTAGATAATGCAGGTGTGCTTGAAAAAGCAGGCGTTAAAGTATTATTAACGGTAGGNAAGCCATAATATTTATCAGCTACGTTTTGATGCTGGTAATGCAGTATCGTATGGTATGAGCCAAGAGGGCGCGTTAAAAGCGGTTACATCAAACGTTGCTGATGTATTTGGCATTAATGCAGGTAGCCTTGAAGTAGGCAAAGCCGCTGATGTAGTAATGTGGAGTAATGACCCGTTTGAACTGAGTAGCCACGTGAGCAAAATGTTTATTAATGGGACTGAGGTATCTACACAATCTCGTCAGGATAAACTGCGTGACCGTTATACGACTGATTCAAAAATGCCACGCGCATATACCAACCCGCAATAATACTTAATCAATTTGAGGGATTAAATCTGACGCTAACTGCGTTAAAAATTTCTGATATAGAGCAACTAAATCACGAAATTTTTGCCTTGTTATCGACAAGATTTTCTTGCCTCAAAATTGATCACTTAATTAAGCGAATTGGTATGATACAAAGTAATCAGAGTTTAAATAACTTAAATAGTTTTGGTTAATCAAAAAGGTCGCTATCTAATGATAACGACCTTTTTTATTGGCGTAAAAAAGCCGCTTACTTTTTCAAGTAAGCGGCCTTTTAATTTAAACCAATATTTATACTAATTTAGCAAGAATACCGTTAAACGTAGTGCTTGGACGCATTGCTTTAAACGCTGCATCGTCATTAGGTAGGAAGTAACCGCCTAAATCTACTGCAGGGCCTTGAGCATCGTTTAGCTCACTTACGATTTGGTCTTTATTAGACTCAAGATCGCTAGCAATTTGCGTAAACTGTGCTTTAAGTTCGCTGTCGTCGTTTTGTTTAGCTAGTTCTTGTGCCCAGAATAAAGATAGGAAGAAATGAGAACCACGGTTATCAATTTCTTTCACTTTACGTGAAGGCGATTTGTTTTCTGCTAAGAAAGTACCTGTTGCTTTATCTAGCGTATCAGCAAGAACTTGTGCCTTGTTGTTACCCGTAGTTACGCTTAGGTGCTCAAGTGATGCAGCAAGTGCTAAAAATTCACCTAAAGAATCCCAACGTAAGTGGTTTTCTTTTTCGAATTGTTGAACATGCTTAGGTGCAGAACCACCCGCGCCAGTTTCAAATAAGCCGCCACCGTTCATAAGTGGAACAATTGAAAGCATTTTAGCACTAGTACCTAGCTCTAAGATTGGGAATAAATCTGTAAGGTAATCACGTAAAACGTTACCTGTTACAGAAATAGTGTCTTTACCTTCTTTAATACGCGCTAGTGAGAACAATGTTGCTTCAAGCGGTGCTAAAATTTGAATATCTAAACCAGCTGTATCGTGATCTGGTAGGTATTTATTTACTTTTTTGATTAGCTCTGCATCGTGTGCACGATTTTCGTCTAACCAAAAAATAGCAGGAACGCCAGTTGCACGTGCACGGCTTACTGCAAGTTTAACCCAATCTTGGATTGGTGCGTCTTTAGCCTGACACATGCGCCAAATATCGCCTTGCTCAACACTGTGCTCAAGTAATGTATTACCATTTGCATCAACAACACGGATAGAACCGTCAGCTTTAGCTTCAAACGTTTTATCGTGTGAACCGTATTCTTCAGCTTTTTGAGCCATAAGACCAACGTTTGGAACGCTACCCATAGTTGTTGGATCAAATGCACCGTTTACTTTACAAAAATCAATAGTTGCTTGGTAAATACCTGAGTAACAACGATCTGGAATTACAAAGCTAGTGTCTTGTAATTTACCATCGTTATTCCACATTTGACCGCTTGAACGAATTGCAGCAGGCATAGATGCATCAATAATCACATCACTTGGTACGTGTAGGTTTGTAATACCACGGTCAGAATCAACCATAGCAATAGCAGGGCGGCTAGCGTAAACAGCTTGAATGTCTGCTTCAATTTCTTCGCGCTTTGCATCGTCTAATGTTTGAATTTTAGAATATACGTCGCCCAAACCATTATTTACATCAACACCTAGCTCTTCAAAAAGCTTACCGTGTTTAGCAAATACATCTTTGTAGAATACTTTTACAGCGTGACCAAAGATGATTGGATCAGATACTTTCATCATTGTCGCTTTCATGTGAAGCGAGAATAAAACGCCTTTTTCTTTTGCTGCATCAATTTCAGCAGCTAAAAAAGCTTGAAGCTTAGAAGCGCTAATGCTTGATGCATCAATAACTTCGCCAGCTAAAAGAGGAGTGCTTTGTTTAAGTACTGTAACATCGCCGTTAGTTGCAACGTGTTCAATACGAACATCAGTTGCTGTATCAACAGTGATTGATTGCTCAGAGCCAAAGAAATCGCCTTCGCTCATGCTAGCAACGTAAGACTCTGAATCTTTGCTCCACGCACCCATTGAATGTGGGTTGTTACGTGCATATTCTTTTACAGAACCAGGTGCACGACGGTCTGAGTTACCTTCACGAAGTACTGGGTTTACTGCACTGCCTTTAATTTTGTCGTAAGCAGCTTGAATTGCTTTTTCTTCATCATTTTTAGGTTCTACAGGGTAATCTGGAAGTGCATAACCTTGTGCTTGAAGCTCTTTAATTACCGCGCGAAGCTGTGGAACAGATGCACTGATATTTGGTAATTTAATAATGTTAGCTTCTGGTGTTTTAGCAAGCTCGCCAAGTTCAGCAAGTGCATCACCAATGCGTTGTTCTGGTGTTAAATAATCAGGGAAGCTTGCAATTACACGACCTGCTAAAGAGATATCGCGAGTTTCAACTTCAACACCTGCCGCATTTGTATATGCTTGGATGATAGGTAGCAACGAGTAAGTTGCTAGTGCCGGAGCTTCGTCCGTTTTTGTATAGATAATTTTTGATGTCATCATCATTCCTAGATAGTAGACCGTAAAGGCCTTATTCAACAATGCAAAGAAACTCATTACTTTTGAGCTATTACATTTACTAAACACGTTAATAAATGAACCCAAGTAATGAATAGTTTGTTAGGTGTTGGTACTCATTATTGCTTTTATATAAAGCAGAATAATCACACCTGACGAACTGGTACCGTATTTATAGCTAAAAAAATAACAAAAACAAATTAGCCTTTAGCATAGGCAGTTCCTAATACTAAAACACGTGAGTAATTATTAGATTAATACACTTTTATAAGCTTCAAGAGTGTAACAAGCTTGAATAAAAAGGGCTAGGTCTTGAAACAGCGCACAAGTATATAAATAAGTATCAGTTAGAACATTGGGGTATATAAAATAAATTCAAGGAAAAGGGTTGAATTTGCACAAAATGAGGCAATAAATAGAGGTGAAGTGATGAAAAAAGTATGGATAAAGAATTAAGCGAGGATCTAAATAGGTCACTCGCTTTAGTCGAACAGAATTACAGTTACTCGATAATGTCGCCATCTGGGGCAATATTAGTAGCGTGTAAGCCTTTTGGGCCTTGTTCTAATTCGAATGTTACATCTTGACCAGCTTTAAGCGTTTTATAACCGTCCATTACAATTGTTGAGTAATGAGCGAAAATATCATTCTCGCAGCCGTCTTCTACGATGAAACCAAAACCTTTAGCGTTGTTGAACCATTTAACTTTACCACAAGCCATACTTCTACATCCTTCAATAAGTTGACTAATTTAGTTATTCTAAACCGTATAATTTGCTAGACTGATTAAGGTTTAATCAATCTATGTCTGACTGTAGTTTATTTGCCCAGTCAGTCAAGTGTTTTGAGTTATTTATTTAACATTTTATTTATTTTTTATTCAAGTTTGCTTGAGTTACAAAGACAAGACTATATTTAATTATGAGTGGTATGAAAGATTCAGGTGTTATAGACACAGTTCGCGATAGTGAAAAGCAAAAGCTACAACCACCGCGAAAATATAAAGTTGTTTTAAATAACGACGACTACACGCCGATGGACTTTGTAATAGAAGTTTTAACGACGTTTTTTAATATGGATAGCGATAGAGCAACCGACGTGATGCTTCAGGTTCATGAAAAAGGTAAGGGTATTTGCGGCGTTTATAGCGCTGATGTAGCTCATACCAAAGCTGAACAAGTTAACCGTTACTCACGGGATAACGAGCATCCACTGCTTTGTAGTTGTGAGCAGGAATAAATACCAGTTAGGGTGATCAAACATCCGATTTATGTGGTATAAAATTATTATCTCAGTAAGGGGTTGCCAATGCTAAACAAAGACTTAGAACTCACATTAAATGCCGCGTTTCGTGAAGCGCGCACTCGCCGTCATGAGTTTATGACCGTAGAGCACCTTTTACTTGCGCTTTTAGACAATCCTTCAGCGGGAGAAGCTCTAAATGCGTGTGGTGTTAATATTTCAGGTTTAAAAACCGAATTGCTAGAATTTATCGATGAAACAACACCGGTAATTCCAGATTTAGAAGAAGAGCGTGAAACTCAACCAACTCTTGGCTTTCAACGTGTTTTACAGCGTGCTGTATTTCATGTGCAATCGTCAGGAAAAAATGAAGTAACAGGTGTAAACGTACTGGTAGCTATTTTTTCTGAACAAGAAAGCCAAGCCGTTTATTTACTTAAAAAGAACGATGTATCTCGATTAGATATTGTTAACTTTATTTCGCACGGTATTTCTAAAGCAGACGATGAATTAGGTGACGACACCGACGATATTCATGAAGAAGTACAAGAAGTTCAAAACGAAGAAGCAAGTAAGTTAGACAGCTTTACAACCAATCTAAACGCACAAGCGCGTGAAGGTAATATAGACCCTCTAATTGGTCGCGATAGCGAAGTAGAGCGCACTGTACAAGTGCTGTGTCGCCGTAAAAAGAACAATCCGCTATTAGTAGGTGAAGCCGGTGTTGGTAAAACAGCAATTGCAGAAGGCCTAGCGTACCGTATTGTGAACGATCAAGTTCCAGAAGTAATAGCCGATGCTGTTGTATATTCACTAGATATGGGAGCATTACTTGCGGGTACTAAATACCGTGGCGATTTTGAAAAACGTTTTAAAAGTTTATTAAAAGAGCTACAAGCGCAGCCTGGTTCTATTTTATTTATTGATGAAATACATACCATAATCGGTGCTGGCGCGGCGTCTGGTGGTGTTATGGACGCATCAAACTTGCTTAAACCGTTACTTTCAAGTGGCAAATTACGTTGTATGGGCTCAACTACTTACAACGAGTATAAAAATATTTTTGAGAAAGACCGTGCGCTAGTACGCCGTTTTCAAAAAATTGATGTACTTGAACCAAGCGTTGCAGACACCACTAAAATATTAAACGGTTTAAAAGAGCGTTACGAAGAACACCACGGTATTCGTTACACGCAAAAAGCGTTAAAAGCGGCAGCAGAACTAAGTGCTAAATACATTAATGAGCGTCACTTGCCTGATAAAGCAATTGATGTAATTGACGAAGCTGGTGCAAGTCAGCGTCTACAACCTAGCTCTAAGCGTAAAAAAACGATTGGTGTGGCAGATATCGAGCTGATTATATCTAAAATGGCACGTATTCCTGCACAAAGCGTGTCGTCAACAGATAAAGAAACACTTAAGAATCTTGACCGTAACCTTAAAATGTTAGTGTTTGGGCAAGATCAATCTATTGATGCGCTTACATCTGCTATTCGTTTATCTCGTTCTGGTTTATCAAGCGAAGAAAAACCAGTTGGCTCGTTCTTGTTTGCAGGACCTACCGGTGTTGGTAAAACAGAGGTAACTAAGCAACTAGCTAAATGCATGGGTGTTGAGTTTATCCGATTTGATATGTCGGAATATGTTGAACGCCACGCAATAAGCCGATTAATTGGTGCGCCTCCGGGTTATGTTGGTTTTGAGCAAGGTGGTTTATTAACAGAAGCTGTTATTAAAAATCCACATGCAGTTGTACTTTTAGATGAGATTGAAAAAGCGCATCCAGATATTTACAACGTTTTGCTACAAGTTATGGACCACGGTACCTTAACTGATAATAACGGTCGTAAAGCCGATTTTAGAAACGTGGTTGTGGTAATGACTACCAACGCTGGCGTGCAAGAAACGACACGTAAGTCGATTGGCTTTAGTGAGCAAGATCATACGCATGATGCAATGGGCGAAATTAATAAAATATTTTCACCTGAATTTAGAAACCGCTTAGATAACATCATTTGGTTTAATCACCTTGAACGTGACGTTATTTTACTTGTTGTTGATAAGTTTATTGTAGAGCTTCAAGCACAGCTTGATAAAAAATCGGTTAACCTTGAACTGACGTCTAAAGCGCGTGAATGGCTTGCTGACAAAGGTTACGACAAAGCGATGGGCGCACGTCCAATGGCGCGCGTTATTCAAGAAGAGCTTAAAAAGCAGCTTGCTAACGAAATATTATTTGGTGAACTTGTTGAGGGCGGTACAGTTAAAGTCTCGGTCAAAGATAAGAAAATTCACTTTGAATATGAAAGTAGTTTAACGCCTGCGTAACGCATTTAATTAAAATACTTAGTTAAATAAAAATGGTCCGCTTAATTAAAAGCGGACCATTTTTTTGTCACATTTTTACGAGCAACAAAAAACCCAGCACAAAGCTGGGTTTTTTGTTTATTAAATGTAATTGCTAGATTAATTCCATCAATTACATTTAATAAACGCTTAAAGCTAGTTAAATACTAGCCAAAAACTAAATCTCGTTTACGCACTTACTTAGCGAGCACGGAATACGATACGACCCTTCGATAAATCGTAAGGAGTCATTTCTACCGTTACTTTATCGCCGGTTAAAATACGGATATAGTTTTTGCGCATTTTGCCTGAAATGTGAGCCACAACTACGTGACCATTTTCTAGCTCAACTCGGAACATTGTATTTGGTAAAGTATCAAGGACAGTCCCTTGCATTTCGATTACGTCTTCTTTCGCCATGTTTAGCGTAACACCTCTTTAATAGTTAAACGCTGCAGATTTTGCCCAAAATACGCCAATAAGTAAAGGCGCAGGGGCTATATTTGCAAATTAAATAGCCAGCCACTCATCATTGAGCTGTTTTTGCGCTGGTAAAAATTGAGTTTTGTATTTCATTTTATCGCATTCGTCTATTTGATAGCCTAAATATACATATTGTTTATTTTGCTCTTTCGCAAACTTGAGCTGCTGTAAAATCATGACTGTGCCTAAACTATATTGCTCAAAATCAGGGTCAAAAAATGTGTAAATTGCAGAAATAGCGTTTTGCATACAGTCAGTTACAGCAACAGCGACTAATTTGTCTTGATGCCATAGTTCTATAAATGTAATGTCTAACCAACTACAAAACAAAAAACTTTGAAACTGTGTTTTTTCAGGAGGATACATACTTCCATCCTGATGACGAAGACTTATGTACTTACTGTAAAGTGGATAATACTCTTTTTGTTCAGTCTTAGAATATTTTACCTCAAACTGTGTTTTTGCTTTGTTTAGTTTACGTTTTTGCGATTTTGAGGGTGTAAACTCTTGCGCTAATACACGTACTGATTTGCATTCAGTGCATATGGGGCAGTGTGGGCGATAAATTTGGTTGCCACTACGGCGAAAACCTAAGCCTAATAATGACTCAAATTTATCGGTGCTGTAGCAACTTGGATCAAGAATAACCAAAAGTTGTTCTTGTCGATTGGGTAAATAGCTGCAGTCAAACTCTTGGCTTAAGCCTACACGAGCTGGAAGCTGTTCATTCATAGATTGCGTCAAGTGTTTGTGGCTCCCACATAGTTGGGCTAACAGTATAGTTATTTGCAACTTTAAGTTTAGCTAAAAATTCTGAGCGGGGTATTACTTTTGCGCCAAGGGTCATTAAATAAGGATTCTCTAACTGGGAATCAATAAAATGCGCATTATGGCGTTTAAGCCAATTTACAAGCGCCCACATAGCCAGTTTGGAGCAATTTGTTTGATGATGAAACATCGACTCGCCACAAAATACGCCATTTTGCATAATGCCATATAAGCCACCTGCAAGCTCTCCGTTACTCCACACCTCTAAACTATGCGCTATGCCCGCATTGTGTGCCTTAATGTACGCATTGAGCATGTCAGAGGTGATCCAGGTGCCATCGGTATCAAGGCGTTGATCGCGACAGGCTTCTATTACTTCTTCAAAGGCATTATTAATTGTTACTTCTACAGGATTCTTTTTTAAATGCTTACGAAGGCTTTTACTTACATGAAAATCATCCAGCTCAAAAATACCGCGCTCGCTTGGCGACCACCACATAATAGGCTCATCTTCACTAAACCAAGGAAATATACCGCTTTTGTAGGCATTGCTTAGGCGAGGCAGATTTAAATCTCCACCAATTGCCAGTAAGCCATCGGGAGACTCTAATGCGTATTCCGGATTGGGGAATGCTATATCGGTTTCGCTTAATTGGTATAGCTGATTTTTCATATAGTACTTATTTTATGATTGATCGTAAAAGTGTAACTATATTTTGGGCATAAAAAAAGGGCTGAATGACAGCCCTCAATTATTTATTTAATTGCTTATAAATTATCTAAGAAACGCTCTGCATCAAGTGCCGCCAT
>NZ_AUTQ01000057.1 GCF_000498095.1 Pseudoalteromonas sp. TB64 | reverse complement strand
GATGGCGAATATTACGTTTTTTTTGAACCAGGTTAATAGCGTGCATATTATTGTTTGGTCGCTAAATTAACTTGCGCTGCACCGGCAAGCTTTGCTTCATCAATTACTTGAACTAATAACTCAGTAGGAACTGATTTGTCAGCTTGAATAACCACAGGGCGTTGCTGCTGTTTTAGCATTTGTTCTACGCTGCTGCGCACACCAGCAACACCAATTTGGCTGCCATCAAAAAAGACTTGTTGGGAGTCGGTAATTGCTAAAAATATAACCTGCTGCTCAAGACGACTTGCCGATACTGCTTGAGGTTTATCTACCTCAACGCCACTTTCGCGTACAAATACGGTGGTGACAATAAAAAATATTAGCAAAATAAATACAACGTCCAACAAAGGCGACATATCAATATGCTGCCCTGACTCTTGCTCTAACCGATGTTTTAAACGTGATTGCATAACGGTTATCCTAACTGCTTACTTGGTATATTTTGTTGTGTGTGTAATTCAGGGCTACGCTTTAAATAAGCTAAGTACGCTTGCATTAGCCATGCAGGAATAGCACAAACAAGCCCTAATTGAGTGGTAAGGAGTGCATCTCCAATTGCCTCACTCATTAACTCGTTATGCCCCAGCGCCATTACTTTAAATGTATCGAGCAAACCAACAATAGTGCCCAGTAAACCAAGCAGTGGTAAGGCTGCCGTTAAAATAGAGCTAACTTCTTGCCAATAACCTGCGCGCTGTGCTTTGTAGTGTTTTAAATGTAATAAGTCTTGAAAAATCAGCTGATACACAAACAAAGCAAGTAAAATAATAAACCAACAAATAGGGTTACCAATAATTTGATCAAACATTATTTATCTCCTTTTTCTAACTGACTTAGTTGCAGAGCAAAGCCTTCTAGCTGGCTGTAATAAGCTTTCGCTTTACGTGATAGTAGGGCATTTAACACAAGTGCCGGTATAGCAACTACTAAACCAAGTTCGGTAGTTATTAGTGCTTGTGCAATACCACCCGATACAACTTCGGGATCGCCCGATCCGAACAAGGTCATCATTTTAAATGTTTCGATCATGCCGCTGACAGTACCTAATAGACCTAATAAAGGTGCCACTGCAGCTGTTACTGCAATTGCGCCAATAAAGTTATCAAGCTTGTGTTTATCGTGAATTAATTGATTAAACAATTGATCGTCTCGTACTTGACCTTTTTCGCTTTGCAGCGTTAGGTTAAATAGCTGTTTTTGCATACCTGTAAATTCGTTTGTACTTTCGCCTTTAAAAAATTGTTGTAATTGCATTTGTGAATGCATTTTAATTTTGCTTAAACGCAATAGCTGCGCGGCTTTTAATAACGCAATAGTCAGTGCAAAACAGGCAAATAAAATAATAGGAATAGCCCATAAGCCACCTTTTTCTAAGTGTTCAAGCGGGCTCTCTTGCTGTGCTTGGCTGGTTACTAAGTGCGTTAAACTAGGGTCGAAAGTAAGTAATGTAGACCCCACACCATTTTGTTTTAAGGTGTTATCAAGTGGGTTGTCGTTACTTGTTGATTGTACTAACGCTACTTTTAATGCATTAGATTCATCATCTAAATTTAATAGACCTGCAAGTTTAGGTGTTTGCGTGCTAAACCAAGCTACAGGGCCGACTTGCAAGGTGCTTGCTTGGCTTAATTCACCATTACTAAGCACAACAGGCTGCTTTTTAAAGTGTGGGTAAAGCGCCTGTTCTTGATCGCTAATTAGTGAAACAACTTGGCTTAATAATTCGTTTTGATTATTAGTAACATGCTCGCTATCACTATTTTGGCGGACAAAGCGATTTAATAAATTAAGTTGGTATTGCTGTTGTTGCTGCCATGTATCTAGACGTGTTTGCAGCTGCTCTAAACTTAAAGTGTCTTCATCAGCAAGGCGGCGATTTACCGCAGCCTCTTCACGTAATTTACTAAGTGATTGCTGTTTATTAAATATTTTTTTACCAAGTAAGGCTTGCTCTTTAGCAACACTGTTTTGCGTGTTACTTAGCGTACGCTGCGCTGTTTTAATATCACTTAAAATACTTTTTTTAGCGTCATCACTGCTTGCTGCAAAAGAAATGTGTGCGCTGAATAATAAAACTAAGATGCTAAACGTTTTAAATGTGTGGGCAAAAGTCATTACTTAACCCCTTTTTGCGTATTGTTTGCATAACTTAAAATAGGCAGTGTTACCCAATCAGCAGCGCGCTTTTTTTGTTGTACGGCTATTCCTAACGCAACTTGCTCAGCGTTAATGCTAGGGTCAAACTCCCATTGCCAACCTAAATCGCTTGGAAAGCCAATACCCACATAGCTCAAGTCTTCACTTACAAACCATGCTTGCGCTGCACCAAGGTAGAGCTGCTTAACCCATACTTCTTGTCCGTCTGGGTGCTTAATTGCCATTTCGTGTATGGAAATACGTTGTTGAAAATCACGTAGTAATTCCAGCATTTTAAGTGCAGTTTGTAGCTTGTCGGTAGTATTTAACTGTGAGTTAGTTAAGTCACCTGCATTTTTCCAGCTGGTTAATAGCGGTGGAGGTAGCTGTACTTGTAATGAAAGTAACTGCTGGGAAATACGTGCGAGTTGATCGTTTAGTTGTTGCTGATCATTTTCTAATTCAGCTTGCTTAGTGACAAGTTGCTCGCGTTTTTGGGTCAATTCGCTGGTATTCTTTTGCCTGCGTTGGTTAAGCTGACTAAGTTGCTGCTGCTCGGCATCTAAAAGCGTTAAGGTTTGTTCCATACTACTTTTTTGATCAAGCCAGTGTGTATTTAGTTCACTGTTTTGATTTTCTATTTGCAGCCATTTATTGACGAGTTGTTCTAATTCGCTAACCGTATCGGCCTTTACTGCCATGGCGCTACAAAGTGCGATAACCACACTTATTGGTTTAATTAAGCTTCGCATTACTTAACAACAATCCTGAAAGTTACTACAAGCAATTACCGGGGCGTAATTACTGTTAATTTTTAAGTACGTATACAATATATGAATTCACATAACAACACAACTGATAACAATTATCGTTTACATTGCGTTGTTGTGGTGGTAGGATTCTGCCGAAATTAAATATGTACCTTCAATTAACAATAGTTAAGTGCTTAACAAAACCTCGGAGTAACCATGAGTAAGCCATCGAATAAAGGAAATGCCTTCATAAAGCCAATTGCAGCGGTTGTTACAGCGACTCTTTCAACTTGGGCAAGTGCACAAGATGTTCAAGAACTATCGGTAACAAAAGCGCAAACTAAGGCAGAGTCTAGCTATGTTGTGGAAGAATCAACATCGCATAAATATACTCAACCGCTATTAGATACTGCTAAAACAGTCACTGTAATTAACCAAGCGGTAATGAAAGACCGAAACGTAGATAGCTTACAAGATGCACTACGTAATGTGTCAGGTATTTCTTTAGCTGCTGGTGAAGGTGGCTCACCTACTGGCGATAGCATGTCTATTCGTGGTTTTAGCGCTACAAATGACATTTTTGTTGATGGCATTCGTGATATTGCAGGCTACACGCGCGATATTTATAACATTGAAGCGGTTGAAGTAGCTAAAGGTCCTGGCTCTGCTGTATCTGGTCGTGGTGCTACGGGTGGTAGTGTTAACCTAGAAACTAAAAAAGCAACATTAGGTGAGTTTAACGATGTTTCACTGCGTTTAGGAACTGAAAATGATTACCGTGGTCGCTTTGATACCAATATTGAAGTAAACGAAACGAGTGCGTTACGTATAAATTTACTTGCTGATAAAGGCGATGTTGCTGGCCGTGATTATGTTGAAAACGAAACAAATGCTATTGCAGTTGCATTTGCAACGGGGCTGGGCACTGATAGTCGCTTTGATATAAATTTTGAGTATCAACGTCAAGACAACTTACCTGATTACGGCATTCCTTGGGTTTACAGCGATACGCCTGTAGCTGAGCTTGCAGATAGCGCGCGTTCGCCTTCTCCTGTCGATTTTGATAACTTTTACGGTAATATTTACCGTGATTACGAAGATATTGAAGCTTATTCAACAACTGCACGTTATGAATATGATTTTTCAAAAAATACTATGGTTCGTGCTCAAGCGCGAATTGGTACTGTTAAGCGTGAGTCTGTAACAACTGCACCGCGTTATTTTTCGGTGACAACTGATACCGATATAACATTTGCTGATGAAAAAACACGTGATACAAATAACTCGCTTGTTGCATTCCAGCTCGATTTAATTGGTAATTACCAGTTTGCTGGTTTTACTCATGATGTAGTGGTAGGTGTTGAACTTGCTAATGAAACATTTACCCGTTACAACTTTGTTGCAACTACACCAGATAATTTAATTGAAGACGGAATACGTAACGATTTATACAACCCAGATGCAACAATTGCATTTACAGGTGTATATGGTCGTGATGGTACAAGCATAGAAGCAAAAGCTAAAAACCAAGCTATTTATGCATTCGATACTATAACGCTTAATAAGCAATGGGAAGTTACGGGCGGAGTTCGTTTTGATAGCTTCACTACTGATTATCATAATGATTACGATGATCCAAGTGCGTTAATTACAACAAGCGATGACTTATTTAGTTGGAATGCAGCTGTTGTGTATAAACCAGTAGAAAATGGCAGTATTTATTTAGGCGCGGGTAATTCATTTAACCCATCTGCTGAAAGTCTTACGGTTTCTACTCGCAGTAATGCAGCCGATTTAGATGCCGAAGAAAGCCGCAGTTATGAGTTAGGAACTAAGTGGAGTTTAGTTGACGGTCGCTTACAAGCAAATGCAGCCTTATTCAGTACAGAAAAAACGAATGCCCGTACTGACAGCCCTTTTGCTGATGATACTTCAGATGAATTACTTGGTGGTGAGCAAAGAGTGAGAGGTTTAGAGCTCTCAGCTACGGGTTTAATTACTAAAGATTGGACTATTATTGCATCGTATACTTACCAAGACAGTGAAGTAACTGAAGCGTTAGGCGACGATATATCGCAAATTGGCAATGAGCTTGCTCGTACACCTAAAAATAGTGCAAGTGTGTGGACTACCTATGACGTGTCTGAGCAATTATCGTTTGGTGTAGGCGCGCAATATGTAGATGAGCGTTACAATGGCACAACTTCAACACGCTCTCGTGCGCCAGGCTACACTATTTTTGACTTTATGGTTGCTTATGAGGTATCAAAAGATTTGAGCTTACAACTTAACGGTGAAAACCTTGGCGACAAAGATTACGTTGACCAACTTGGCGGTGGTCACTTTGTACCAGGTAGTGGGCGTAAATTTAGCTTAACGGCAAGCTACTCTTTTTAAATTTTAGTTAAAGAGTGCATAATAACTAAGGGCAGATATTTCTGCCCTTAGTTATTTATAATACCAACCTAATTGAGTTTGAAATTTATTTAATTCACTAATCTATTCAAATGCTTATTTAGATTATATTGTTATGTGAGAGGGCGCACATGTTAGTTAAAATACCGCAGTTATTAACTAAAGAAGAAGTTACTTATTGCCATGAGGTTTTACTCAAAGCGCAATGGGCTGATGGCAGTATTACCGCAGGGCATCAATCAACCAAAGCAAAAAACAACTTACAACTTCCTGAAAACAGCCCTGAATGCCGAGAACTTGGCGACATTGTTATGGCAGCACTTGCACGTAACGATTTGTTTATGTCGGCTGCACTTCCCGCAAAGATCTTTCCTCCGCTCTTTAATTGCTATCAAGGCGGGCAATCATTTGGTGTGCATGTTGATAATGCGATTAGACAAGTGCCAGGTACGCCAGTAAAAGTGCGTACCGATATATCAATGACCTTATTTATTAATGAACCAGAGGATTACGAGGGCGGCGAACTTGTAATTGAAGATACCTATGGCTCNCAGTGTAAAGCTGCCAGCAGGAAGCATGGTGTTGTATCCATCAACCAGTTTACATCGTGTAATGCCAGTAACAAGCGGACGTAGATTAGCCTCGTTTTTTTGGTTACAGAGTATGGTTAATAGCGACGAAAAACGCGGTTTACTGTTTGATTTAGATACGTCTATTCAAGGCTTACGTGAAAAAGTACAAGATAGCCCTGAGATTATTAGATTAACAGGGGTTTATCACAACTTGTTAAGACAGTGGGCACAGACATAATAAAAATATTCGCTTTTAAATATAAGTAATTAAAAGCGACGCTTTTCGCGTGAGCAAGCTCTACGCCTACAGCCAAAACTCAACGCTGTGGTTAAATTTACTTGAAGACGCGCAGCTTGCTGGCGTGACGAGCAAAATTTGACGCCGTGGTTAAACTTATTTGTAGACGCGCAGCTTGCTGGCGTAACGAGCAAAATTTGACGCTGTGGTTAAACTTATTTGTAGACGCGCAGCTTGCTGGCGTGATGAGCAAAATTTGACGCCGTGGTTAAATTTACTTGTAGACGCGCAGCTTGCTGGCGTGACGAGCAAAGCTCGTAATTTCTATTCTTTGGTGTCTTTCCATTTACCCCTCCTTCACTTCTCTTTGTGCAATAAGATTTTAAGTAATTTATTCACAAAGAGGTTAATAGGGCGCTTCACTTTAGAGAAACCAATAAGTAAGTAAGCTATTCATTATAAATATTAAAAGCGGCGCTTTTCGCGTGAGCAACTCTGCGCCTACAGCCAAAACTTAACGCTGTGGTTAAATTTACTTGTAGACGCGCAGCTTGCTGGCGTAACGAGCAAAGCTCGTGATTTCTATGTTTTATGTTTTTTTACTTATCCTTTATAACCGTTGGGATTGTTTGATTGCCAGCGCCATGTATCTTGCATCATCGCGTCTATACCGCGCACAGCTTCCCAACCAAGTTCGTTAAGTGCTTTTTCTGGTGCGGCATAACAAGCTGCAATATCGCCAGGGCGACGAGGTGAAACTTGATATGGCACAGCTTGATCGCTAGCTTTAATAAATGCGTTAACCATTTGTAGTACAGAATATCCGTTACCAGTACCTAGGTTATAAACTAACGCACCCGTGTTAGTCGCTATTTTATCGAGCGCTTTTAAATGACCAATTGCTAAATCTACTACGTGTATGTAATCGCGCACGCCAGTGCCATCAACGGTATCGTAGTCATCGCCAAAAACAGCAAGTTGTTTTAATTTACCTACCGCAACTTGCGCTATAAATGGTAAAAGGTTGTTTGGAATACCATTAGGATCTTCACCAATTAAGCCCGACTCGTGCGCGCCAACAGGATTAAAGTAACGCAAAATAGCAAACGCAAAGCGCTCGTCTGATTTAACAATGTCTTGCAGCATCATCTCAACCATAAGTTTAGATGTGCCGTACGGATTTGTAGTACCGCCTACAGGAAAGTCTTCTTTAATAGGTAAGCTAGCAGGGTCGCCGTATACAGTAGCAGATGAGCTAAATACTAACTTAAATACACCAGCGTCACGCATAGCATCAACAAGCGTTAAAGTACCTTGTACGTTGTTTTGGTAGTATTCAACCGGTTTAGCAACCGATTCTCCCACTGACTTTAAGCCCGCAAAATGTATAACACTATCAACAGTGTGCTTAGCAAATACAGAATCTAAAAAAGATTTATCGAGAATGTCGCCTTGGTAAAAAGTAACGTCTTTGCCTGTGATTTTTTTTACACGTGTGAGTGATTCTTGTGATGAGTTACTTAAATTATCAATAACAACAACATCTTTGCCTTGCTGTAGAAGTTCTAAAACGGTATGTGAGCCAATATAGCCTGCGCCGCCGGTTACTAAAATAGTCATAAAAGCTCCATGGGTAACATTTTCAGTTGTATTAATTTCAACATACATTACGATTATTTACATGCTTTATCTGTAATTTTTATTGTTTAAATTAGGTCTTTCTTTAATAAGGCAGTTAACTTATTTTTCTCTATATTTTTATGTACTTTAGACGCTACTTAGGTTCGTGATTAAGTTATAGTTAATAAATAGCTGCTAATATAAATGTAGTACTGAGTATTGGTATATTAATAGTAGAGTACTAAATATTTTAATATTGATACAGTGCTTACCCTAACTACACTATTGTAGTTAGACCCCCTTTTGTGGAGAAAGATATGAATTCAGTTAAAAAAATAGCAATGGCAATGTGTATAGCATTACCTGCATTACCTGCATTTGCTCATGCAGGCGAGTCAATTGTTAAATGGCATGACTTTAATGATTATCGCGATGTACGCCCATCAAACCAAGCTAAAGGTTCGTATCATAAAAATATTGCCGCTAGTTTTGAAAAGCATATGGCTAAATTAGCAGAGCAGTTGCCAACAGATTATAAATTAAATGTAGAATTTATCGATTTAGATTTAGCGGGTGACGTGCGTTACGGCGGTATGGATGAAATTCGCGTAGTAAAACCAATCTACTTCCCACGCATCAAAATAGACTATTCCTTAACCGACAAAGACGGTACCGTACTTAGTAAAGATAGTGACGTAGAGCTTAAAGATATGGGCTTTATGAATAAGATTAAAATGGGTAGAGATGAGTCGTTTTATTACGAAAAACGTTTACTGACAGAGTGGTTTGGTGAGCAAATATTACCGAGTTTAGATTAGGAAGTGTTGACCTTTGAGGATTGAAACTTGTTCAACCTCGAAAAATAAACAGCCCTAACATAAAAATGCCGCTAAATAGCGGCATTTTTATTTTTAAGCTGATTGGTATTACTTAAAAGTAGCTAGCAGCGTTAGGATTTGCTGTAACTTAATAACGGTTGTTTTAAGCTTTTCTTCGTTAAAACCATCGGTAGATAAGCTTTCGACATCGGCTGNCTGCCACATCAAGTACATACGGTTTAAAACGTTTAGCTTCAAAGTTAAAGCCTGAATCGGCAGTAAATAAGGCTTTAAACTTACCGAGACCTTGCTGTTGAAGCTCGTCGAGTTTTTTGTCAGCATCAAGTGCCTGACGGTAAACAATTTTTAAGTTGGCATTGAGTTGTTCAATAATAGAATCCATGGTTTTCCTAAAGCTTTGCACTGCATTGCCGACATAATACTTGGATTACATTTAAAAGTCAGGTTTGTTATATGAATATATCAGGCACAAGTTTACCCGCTGTTTCTGGCTCAGGCCAAGGCAGTGAGCTTTACAGCGCTGCTTTATCTAAAAAGCAGCAATTAGCAGATGGCGCGGCGGCTCTTGC
Organism: Pseudoalteromonas sp. TB64; assembly: GCF_000498095.1. Lineage (GTDB taxonomy): Bacteria > Pseudomonadota > Gammaproteobacteria > Enterobacterales > Alteromonadaceae > Pseudoalteromonas. The sequence continues at coordinate 5,430 of NZ_AUTQ01000057.1, read as the reverse complement.
ACTTATTGAAGGTGCTGCACAATCGTCAAGTGCGCAAACACCGGCTAAATCGGTAACTGCATCATTGGGTAATAACGTAAATATATACGTTTAAATGCTAGCTTAAATTAGCTTAAGATCGATAGGTGTTTTGCTTTTTTGACCACCTATTTCTCTTACTAATTTAGGCACTAAAAATCCAGGCAGAGCTTTTAATAGCTCTGCCATTATTTCAATTGCTTGTGCTTCGTTAATATCAAAGTGGCTCGCCCCTTCAACTTTATCAAGTAAATATAAATAATATGGCAATACGTCTGCATCAAATAATGCTTCGCTTAGGTTTATTTGCGCATCAACGGTGTCGTTTATATCTTTTAAAATAACAGCCTGGTTTAAAAGCGTAACGCCTGCAACTTTAAGTTTTTGCATTGCGGCTTTAAAGTCAGCGTCTATTTCGTTGGCGTGGTTTATGTGATTAATAAAAATAATTTTTAATGGCGATTTTGCTAATCGCTCACATAACTCATCGGTAACTCGCGCAGGAATAACCACTGGCAAACGGCTATGAATTCGCATTCGTTTAATTTGTGGTAATTGCTCAAGCTCATCTAAAAACCAGCTTATTGCATCATCTTTTGCCATAAGTGGATCGCCACCACTTAAAATCACTTCGTTAATATCAGCATCTGATTTTATATAGCTCAGTGTTTCAAGCAGACTTTTTTTATTGAGCTGATTTTCTTGATACGGAAAATGCCTTCTAAAACAGTAACGACAATTTACAGCACAGCCGGTTTTAAACATGACCAAAACACGTGATTTATACTTATGTAAAAGGCCAGGTTGGTCGTTATCTTGCTCAAGTAGGGGATCTTTATTAAAACCCGATTTAGTTAAAAACTCTTGATGACGTGGCATTACTTGCAGCAAAAGGGGATCGTTTGGATCGCCTTTGCGTATTTTTTTTATAAAAGGGATAGGCACGCGTACCGGAAATAAACTACGGGCTTTTAGGTCGTTTTCATGGACTTGGCTCGATAAACCGACCATTTCAAGCAAGGTTTTTGGGCAGGTAACTACATTTGCTAATTCTTTTTGCCAGTTTTTATGCAAATTTGCTTCATTTCTTTGTATCATTGGCACGTAGATTACTCGAAAAAATATAAATAGAGGAAACGATGGCGAATTATAGCACCAACGAGTTCAAGGGCGGCCTAAAAATTATGATGGACGGCGAGCCTTGCAGTATCTTAGAAAATGAAATGGTAAAACCTGGTAAAGGTCAGGCGTTTAACCGTGTTCGTATCCGTAAACTTATCTCTGGTAAGGTGCTTGAAAAAACCTTTAAATCGGGTGAATCAGTTGAAGGTGCTGATGTAATGGATACAGATTTAGCGTATCTATACACAGACGGCGAATTTTGGCATTTCATGAACAACGAATCATTTGAGCAAATTGCCGCTGACGAAAAAGCACTAGGCGATGCAGTAAAATGGTTAGTTGAAAATGACCTATGTACAATTACATTATGGAATGGCAGCCCTATTGCAGTTACTCCACCTAACTTTGTTGAGCTTGAGATCACTGAAACAGATCCTGGTCTTAAAGGTGATACAGCGGGCACTGGCGGTAAACCAGCAACGCTTAGTACTGGTGCTGTAGTACGAGTTCCATTATTCGTACAAATTGGCGAAGTAATTAAAGTAGACACTCGTAACGGTGAATACGTAAGCCGTGTTAAGTAACACTTAACTCAGCTTAATAAATCCCAGCTTACGCTGGGATTTTTTTTGGAGAAAATATGTCAGCAGATCTTTGGGCACCTAGCGCAAGTATTGAAACACTAAAGCAACGTGCAGCAATATTACGTCGCATTCGTGAGTTTTTTTATGCGCGTGATGTTTTAGAAGTAGAAACGCCAAGTTTGAGTGGTGCGAGTGTAACCGACGTGCACTTAGCCAGTTTTAATACCACATTTGTAGGTCCAGGGCACGCTGATGGACTTTCATTGTTTTTACAAACATCTCCAGAGTTTGCTATGAAGCGCTTGTTAGCGGCAGGCTCAGGCGCTATTTTTCAGCTTTGTAAAGCATTTAGAAATGAAGAAGCGGGTAGTCATCATAATCCAGAATTTACTATGCTGGAATGGTATCGCCCAGGCTTTGATGAATTTGCTTTAATGGATGAAATGGATGAACTAATGCAGCTCGTTTTAGGTGTAGAGCCGGCAACACGAGTCACCTATCAACAAGCGTTTGAACAAGCATTAGGGCTCGATCCGTTAACAGCAAACATAGAACAACTAAAGCAACTTGCCTGTGAGCAAGGGTTTGCTGATATAGCCAAAAACGAAACGCATAAAGATACTTTGCTGCAATTATTGTTTTGTATGAAGGTAGAGCCAACGATAGGGCAAGAAAAACCGTGTTTTGTTTATCATTTTCCAGCTTCTCAAGCGGCACTTGCACAAATTTGTGAACACGATGCACGCGTAGCAGGACGCTTTGAGCTTTATTATAAAAATATGGAATTAGCGAATGGTTTTAACGAACTTACTAATGCCAGCGAGCAAGCTAAACGGTTTAACGACGATAACGAATATCGGGCTAATAACGGTTTAAAGCAAGTGCCAATGGATACGCGTTTAATTAAAGCGCTAGAGCATGGATTACCGCAATGCGCAGGTGTTGCTTTGGGGATTGATAGGCTTGTAATGCTAGCAACCAATAAACAAAAAATTAAAGACGTGATTGCGTTTGACGTGCAAAGAGCGTGATGCTTTGCCTGTAGGCGCAAGTAGCAAACTTGTAGGCGCGAATTTATTTCGCGCTCGTGTAACTTGGCTTCAGTATTTTAAAAAGCAAAAAGCGAGGTATAGAACCTCATCTACAATAAACAACAAACCCAACAACATACGCCAAACCTGTAGGTGCGAATTTATTTTGCGCTCGTGTAACTTAGCTTTAATATTTTAAAAAGTAAAAAGCGAGGTATAAAACCTCACCTACAATAAAAATGTAGACCTGAACCGTAGGCGTTAATCTATTTCGCGTTCGTGTAATTTAACTTTATAAAAAGCGAGGTATAAAACCTCACCTACAATAAAAATCAACCCCAACAACATACGCCAAACCTGTAGGTGCGAATTTACTTCGCGCTCGTGTAACTTGGCTTTAATATTTTAAAAAGTAAAAAGCACGTTATAAAACCTCACCTACAATAAAAATCAACCCCAACAACATACGCCAAACTTGTAGGTGCGAATTTACTTCGCGCTCGTGTAACTTGGCTTCAATATTTTAAAAAGTAAAAAGCGAGGTATAAAACCTCACCTACAATAAAGATTAAACCCAACAACATACGCCAAACCTGTAGGTGCGAATTTATTTTACGCTCGTGTAACTTAGCTTTAATATTTTAAAAAGTAAAAAGCGAGGTATAAAACCTCACCTACAATAAAAATGTAGACCTGAACCGTAGGTGCGAATTTATTTCGCGCTCATGTAACTTGGCTTTAATATTTTAAAAAGCAGAAAGCGAGGTATAAAACCTCACCTACAATAAACAACAAACCCAAAACTTGTAGGTGCGAATTTATTTCGCGCTCGTGTAACTTGGCTTTAATATTTTAAAAAGTAAAAAGCGAGGTATAAAACCTCACCTACAATAAAAATCAAACCTACAATAAAAATCAAACCCAACAACATACGCCAAACCTGTAGGTGCGAATTTATTTCGCGCTCGTGTAATTTAACTTTATAAAAAGCGAGGTATAAAACCTCACCTATAAATAAAAAACACCGCGTTTAAATTAAACGCGGTGTTTTTTATTACTTGCTGAAAGCTTTCATTTGAAAGCCAACTGCTGTGTTTTACAGATTAAGCGTAAACGTGACACCTGCTACGCGAGGTTCACCTAGTTGTGTGTATGTATGCGTTGCGTAACCATCTTGTGGGTCATTACCAAATTCAAAACCACGAGTAGGTACTGTTTCGTCAAACACGTTACGAGCCCATGCACGTACTGCCCACATATCAGCTTCGTAGCCAAAGCTTAAATTAACTAAGTTGCTGTTTGGTGCTTGTGAGTTGTGGCTATCAGAGAAGTAGTAATTATCTTTACCTTCAACACCAATCATACCGTAAAGCTCACTTGTAAAGTTATAGCGAGCAGTAAAAGCATATTGATATTTAGGCGATTGTGCTTGTTCGCGACCATCTTGATTTAAGCCAGACTGCGTTACAAAATCATCTATTTCTGTTTCTAAGTAACCAGCGCTGCCGGTAACAAATAAGTTATCAGTTACTTGGTAACTACCTTCAATTTCAAGTCCGTAGTTACTGCCAGAGCTTGCGTTATCAACATAACCTGTAAATTGCTGACCTTCTACTTGCCATGCTTTTAACTGGATGTCGTCGCGGTGCATGTAAAATGCAGCTAAGCGAAGCGTAAATTTGTCATCAAGTGATGAGCCTTTAACACCAAATTCACCACTCCATAAATACTCAGGATCAAAACTAGTATGTTGTTGGAAAAAGTCAGCGCTTAGGTTCAAGCCTTCATCTTTAGCTTTCGCTAGTGCTTCTGAGTTAATACCGCCGGCTTTGTAGCCACGGGTTATGCTGGTGTAGATCATGGTACGATCAATTACTTGATATTCTAGAGCAATTTTACCGCCAACCATTACATCGTCAGTATCTTCTATAAAGCCGTTACTATCGGTGTAGTCACCTTGGTATTGCTCAACACGTAAACCAGTAATTAATGTCGTTTTAGGACCAATTGGTGTTGCTACTTGACCATATACAGCAATATTGCTGGTTTCGTATGTTGATGTAAATGGGCTTGCTAGCCACGTGTATTGGCGTTCTAAATCTACATCACGGCTTTGGTAATAAATACCGGCAACCCAATTACCCGTTTTAGAATTAAATTGTAGGTCGACTGATTGATCATCGCGATCGCGGCTGTAAAGATCTGTTGAGCTGTATCCATCAGGATGTAAACCAGCAGCACATAACTGTGGCTCACTTGCATCATTACATACCCAGTCTTCGTCAAAGCTATAAAATAACTCGGTATCAATGGCTGATAAATTTAGATTTATATCGAATGCGTCAAAACCGGTGTAGGTATTAGCGAGACCAATTGCGTAGCTTTCTTGATTATCTTGACCAGGCTCATCGGCAACACTGTTGCGACTGTTATCGAGAGTGAACGCATCGTAGCCGTTATTAATATCGATGTAGTGAAGGTTTAATTCGGTATGTAAATCAGCTGTGAGTTGGCTGTTTAATTTGAAACGCGCTACTTGTTCGTCTTGCTGTTGAGTTTCGTCGTCTAAATATAGGTTATCTACATAACCATCTGACTTTCTTCTAAAGTAGCTAACGCGAGCGCTTGTATCGTCGGTTAAGCCTGTGCTTGCTGCAAGACCTGCTTCTCGGCTG
>NZ_AUTQ01000056.1 GCF_000498095.1 Pseudoalteromonas sp. TB64 | reverse complement strand
TCAATGCTTTGAGTGGCATTCGCTGCATCTGTAAACGTCACCGTAATGGTGCTGTTAGGTGCATCACTGGTGCCAGTAACCGTCGGTGTGCTGTCGTTTGTTAATACTGGCGCATCCACGGTAATGCTTGGCGCGGTCGTGTCTATTGTGCCGTTGCCGGTAATATCGGTGCTGTTACCTGCTACATCGCTGATGTTAGCTTCAATACTATACGGTCCTTCTGCCAGTGCAGTGGTTACTTCGACCGAGAAGTTGCCGTCTGCATCAACCGTGGTGGTGAACGTTTGTGAGCTACCTAAATCATCCACTACGGTGAAGTTAATAACCGTGCCTTCAACTGCATCGCTTGTGCCGCTAAATATCGGCGTTACATCATTACTTGAACCTGGGCTGGTAAGCACAAGTGTCGGTGCAGTGGTGTCTACTTCACCAGCACCTGTGGCGGTGGTGTCGTTGCCTGCGGCATCTTCAACACTCGCACTAATGGTGTATGCACCTTCTGCAAGTGCTACCGGTACAGGGATTGACCATGTGCCATTGGCAAGTACGGTGGCGCTTATTGTTTGCGGTGTGCCACTGCTGTCAGTGACAACAATCGTTACTTCACTTCCCTGTACTGCATCGCTGGTACCTGCAATCGTTGGGGTGGTGTCGTTGCCTACGCCGTTGTCGGTAATAACAAGGCTCGGACCAGTAAGGTCTATCTGACCTGTCTCTGTTGCACTCCCTATATTGCCCAGCCCATCATTCACGGTAGCTGTTACGGTGTATTCGCCTTCGGCTAGCACGCTTGGTGCATCGACGCTCCAAACACCACCTGTAACGGTTGTTTGTACCGTGTTTGTTATGTCATTACTGTCCGTGAAGCTGACGGTAATAATAGTGCCATCTGCCGCACTACTGGTACCGCTCACATTCGGTGTTGTATCATTTGTGTCCATTAATGCATCAATATTAATACTCGGTGCATTGGTGTCTAATGTTGCACTTTCACTCAACGTGGTGGTGTTGCCTGCACTGTCGCTTACGCTTGCTTCGATAGTGAGTGGACCATCGGTGAGTGCGTTCGGTACATCCGCTGACCAACTGCCATCGGCTTGCATTGTTGCGATGAACGTTTCTGTTGTGGTGCCGTCGCTTACGCTGATGTTTATCACTGTGCCCGCTGGAGCATTGCTGCTTCCGCTGATTGTTGGGGTGCTGTCGTTAGTGGCGCCCACGGTATCCAG
>NZ_AUTQ01000055.1 GCF_000498095.1 Pseudoalteromonas sp. TB64 | reverse complement strand
GTTATATTTTTAGGAGAAGTATTTTGAATAAAGTAGTAATTTCATTAGCTCTAGCAACAAGTCTTTTGGGCGGTTGCTCGGATCAACCAGTCACTGCAAACATTGTGCAAAGTGTTACAGATTTCGATTACACAATGAATAGCAAGCAAGCTGTTTCAATTTCATTTGGCGAGTCTAAAGATAATTTTTGTTCAGCTACAATTTACCGCAGTTCAGTACAAGCTGGTTATTCAGTTACATCTAAACAAAAAAGTACAAAGGATATATCAATGGACTGTAATTGGGGCGGTAAATACTATGTCCAATCTTCTAAGCACCCAACTTCCGCAGTCTTAAATATTATTGATCTAGATTCTGAATCAGGTTCTGTTCAAATAGGTGTTTCTGTGCATTTGGTTAATCCATCTAGTGATAGTTATTTCACTCTAAAAAATATAATTTTAAATCTGAATAAAGAGCAAGTTAGCAATTTAGTAAAGAAAATATAACAAGTTAATCAACTGGACGTATTACGGTTGTCGCGGTTTTTGCTAAAACAAAAAAACGGCAAAAACAACGCCAACCTACACGCCAGTTATTAAGGCGTTATACGAACTTGGACTATGTAGTGAATTTTAAATTACGGTTAAATAATTACATTAATCTCTCTAATAAATGGCTTACCAAATTTGTATTGGTGTGGTGTTCAATTTCATTGCTAGTAGGTGTTTACGCTATTAATGATTTAGGTTTAGCCATTGCAGCTCCGTTGATGACAGTTTTTATGTATTTTGCAGGCATGGCAATGCTAATGTTTATTATTGGCTTCCAACGTGTAAATCCCTTTAACTCGCCCAAATCTAAACTTGTAGACTATGCAATTATATTTTTCTGGTGCGGTGGTATTTTTGGATTTATTAATTTTTTAACTTTCGGCATATTTGAAACTAGTGAGTTTGAGAATTCAAACTTTTTCTTCATAGTGGCTTCTGTATTCCCTTTGGGGGCATCTTTAGGTGCAGCTAAACAGTGGAAAAAAAGCCAGGCTGATGTGTAGGTTCGTATAACAACACGCCCTGAGGTGGACGACTAGTAAAATTTAGCTATTAATTGCAAATTTTAATAGTGGTGAACCTCTGCGTTTTAAGGCCGCTAAATACGTCGATTCATCGTAGGGTGTATTCGTTTTCCAACATCTAAATACAATCCTTATCCATTTAAATGCCAGTGATCTAATAATGCTGTTATGCGGCTTACCCTTGGCTTTTTGTTGCTCATAATACGCTTTAGCCCAAAACGAATAACGAATAGAAAAGCCTGCCCATTC
>NZ_AUTQ01000054.1 GCF_000498095.1 Pseudoalteromonas sp. TB64 | reverse complement strand
TAGGGCGTGTTGATCTTTGCGGTATAAAAAACAAACAGCATGAGGATAAGGTATAATTGAATTCGCTAAAAAACGTTACACCGAACCCTCATGCCAAGATTAATGTTAACAGACGCGACATGGAATGTCTTATCAAAAGTAATGCACTTAAGTGGTCGAATTTATAATAAGCCTGAGCATAGAAAAACGCTCGAAGGCATACTCTATAAGATGCGTACCGGTATTCCTTGGCGAGATTTACCGTCTTATTTCGGCTCGTGGAGTGCTATCTATAGACGATTTAATTTATGGTCCAAAAAAGATATTTTGAATGAATTATTTCGTGTGTTATCCCACTATGCTGATATGGATTGGATCTTTATTGATGGCAGTATTGTCAGGGCTCACCAGCATAGTTGCGGTGCAAGAACCGCTGGCAATGAATCAATCGGTAAGAGTCGAGGTGGCAATTCGACTAAAATTCATCTTGCAGTAGATAGCGGAGGATTGCCTGTTTATTATGAATTATCCTGTGGAAATACGCATGATATCGTCCATGCAGAGTCACTTGTAGACAATTGCCCAACGAGTAATGTGGTTGTCGCAGATAAAGGCTACGATAGTGAAAAACTAAGAGAGTTTATTCGTGATAATAGCGCTACACCCGTTATTCCACGCAAGGATAACAGTTTAGTGGGTAATGAAGATATTGACTGGTGCATGTACAAATATAGGCACTTAGTTGAGAATGCCTTTGGTCGGATCAAACAATATAGAGGGATAGCTACAAGGTATGAAAAGCTTGAACGGAATTATCATTCCATGCTCGCTTTAGCATTTACTATGATGTGGCTACCAATGTGGGCTGATTAATATATATACTACAAAGATCAACAGCCCCTAATAAATTAACTCATTAAAGGTATTTAATTATGACTATTAAAGTAGGTATTAACGGGTTTGGCCGTATGGGGCGTTTAACACTGCGTGCAGCAGTTGATTGGCCAGAAATAGAGTTTATTAAAGTAAATGATGTAGCGGGCGATGCTAAAACCCACGCTCATTTAATTGAATTTGACTCAGTACACGGGCGTTTAGCGCAGCAGGTTACAAGTAACGATAATTCATTTAGTGTAGGTAAACACACTCTTTTAGTAACGAATAACAAAACCATAAATGAAACGGATTGGTCAGATTGCGACGTGGTTATTGAAGCCAGTGGAAAAATGAAAACCACTGAGCTGTTAAATCAATACTTAGCGCAAGGTGTTAAGCGCGTAGTAGTAACTGCTCCTGTAAAAGAAGATGGTATTTTAAATATAGTAATGGGTGTAAACGATAACCTTTATAACTCCGATGAGCATAAAATTGTTACTGCCGCTTCTTGCACAACTAACTGTTTAGCGCCAATCGTAAAGGTATTGCAAGAAAAAGTAGGCATTAAACACGGCTCAATGACCACCATACATGATATTACCAATACTCAAACTATTATAGATGCACCCCACAAAGACCTACGCAGAGCGCGTTCATGCGGTACTAGTTTAATACCAACAACAACAGGCAGTGCAACAGCCATTACGCATATTTTTCCTGAGCTTAAAGGTAAATTAAACGGTCATGCTGTGCGTGTACCACTTACAAATGCATCAATTACTGATTGCGTGTTTGAGCTTGAGCGAGGCGTAACACAAAGTGAAGTGAATGACTGGTTTAAAGACGCTGCAAATACTGAGCTTAAAGGTATTTTAGGTTATGAAGAAAGACCGCTTGTATCGGTAGATTACAAAACAGATCCACGTAGTTGCACCATAGATGCGCTTTCAACTATGGTAATTAACAACACTCAGCTTAAATTATACGCTTGGTATGATAACGAATGGGGTTATGCAAACCGTACCGCTGAGCTAATGCTTAAAGTTGCACAAAGTGATTTGGTTTAATCTCGTTTAAAAAGGTTTAAATTCATGCTTGCGCAGTTAGCTAATTTACCAAGCTCTATAAAACAATATTTAATAATTACCGGTAATTACTGGGCATTTACCCTTACTGATGGCGCACTAAGGATGCTGGTGGTGCTGTATTTTCATCAGTTGGGTTATGATGCATTTGCAATAGCCATGTTGTTTTTGTTTTATGAAATTTTTGGCGTAATCACCAATTTAGTAGGTGGATGGCTAGGAGCATATTTAGGGTTAAACAAAACCATGAATGTAGGGCTTGGGCTACAACTTGTAGCTTTAGTCATGCTTTGCGTGCCAGGAGATTGGCTAACCGTTGCCTATGTTATGGCAGCGCAAGCACTGAGTGGTATTGCTAAAGACTTAAATAAAATGAGCGCAAAAAGTGCCATTAAGTATTTAGTACCAAAGGGAGACGATGGGCAAAACCAATTATATAAATGGATTGCCATACTTACAGGGTCTAAAAATGCTTTAAAAGGGGTGGGCTTTTTTTTAGGCGGCTTGCTACTTACGTTATTTGGGTTTGTAGGTGCTTTATTGAGTTTAATTACTTTGCTAAGTATTGCTTGGATTATTAGTTTAATTTTTTTAAAAAGCGATATTGGTAAAGCTAAAAGCAAACCTAAGTTTAAAGAGTTATTTTCTAAGTCCCGCGCAATAAATTTACTTAGTGCCGCGCGTTTATGCTTGTTTGCTGCACGCGATGTATGGTTTGTAGTGGCACTACCTGTGTATTTAGCTGCTCAGTTTAACTGGGACCATTGGTGGGTGAGTGGTTTTATTGCCTTGTGGGTTATTGCTTATGGATTAGTACAATCTCAAGCACCGCGCATTACAGGGCTAAACATCAATAACTTACATACCGTTAAAAAAGCATATTGGTGGGTTGTTTTATTAAGTGGTGTAACAGGTGTTTTGGCATTGCTGATGCAATTTGATATAGCAGTACACTTTACACTCATTATTGGATTATTCATTTTTGGTGGCGTATTTGCAGTAAACTCGTCGTTGCACAGTTACTTAATTGTAAGTTTTGCTAAAAATGATGGTGTGTCGCTCGACGTTGGTTTTTATTATATGGCCAATGCGATAGGGCGCTTGCTTGGTACTGTGCTTTCTGGTTGGATTTTTCAGATGTACGGACTTAATGCATGCTTATGGGTGAGTGTGTGTTTGTTAATTGCAGCTTCAATTATAACTGTTCGTTTAGCCAAGCATTAAAAATTCAACTTATTGTATTTAATTCAGTTAGTTTAGTGATATTCATAGCTTCCTTTTCAAAAACTACTAAACTGTAACGGTAGTTTAATCAAAAGGTGTGTTTAATGCGGGAAATATCGTTAGCAAAAAAGTTACTCTGGCTTAGTGTCGGCAGTATATTTATAACAGTACTGGTGCTTTCGAGCATATTATGGTGGCAATTATCATCAAGTAATGAACAATTAGCGACCAAGTCTGAAGAATACATTGTTGCAGAAGTTGAAGAAAAACTTAATGCCAATGCCGCTGTTTATGGTGAAAGAATTGCTGGGTTTATAAATGAGGCTTACAGGGTTCCATATTCATTAGCCGCTTTACTTGGTGACTCAGCAAAGCAAAATACTTTGGATCGAAATGCAGTTGTAAGTATAAATCGCGCTGTTTTAGAGCAAAACACGCTTTTATCATCTATTTATTCGCAGTTTGAGGCTAATGCTTATGACGGGCAAGATTCTCAATATCAACAAGGTTTTAAGCATTCAGTTGATGGTGCAGGTACATTAGAAGTTTATATTACTCGCGATCAAAATGGTGTAATTGAGCAGCAAAAAGTAGCTAATGCAGCCGATAAATACATTACAACGTTAAATGAGTTTGGTATTCGCGAAGCTCAGTGGTACTTGTGCGCTAAAGATACACTCAAGCCTTGTATTATGGAACCTTACCTATACGAAATACCGTCGGGCGATTCGGTTATGCTTACTTCTTTAACTGTGCCTATTTTGAAATCAGGGCAGTTTATTGGTTTAGCTGGTGTTGATTTAACGCTTCCGACCTTTCAGGCGTTGACCGAGAAGCTATCTCAACAACTATATAACGGACAAGCTAAAGTAACCTTATTGAGCGATTTAGGTTTAGTTGTAGGCAGTAGTCACTATAAAAATAAGCTAGGGCGTCCAATTAAAGAAGCCGTTAGTTCTAATATATTTAATGATATTGAAAAGTCTAAAGGACAAAGCGGTATTTTTAAAACTAATAACGAATACCTCGTTAATTACCCAATAAATATTAAATTAGCCAATAAACAATGGTCATTAATAATTGAAGTGCCAACAGAGCTTGCACTTGCAGGCCCTCAAGCGCTAGAAAAAAATATGCAAGAAACGGCAACGTCACTTGGGTTTATTATTTTAATAACAGGTTTAGCTATTGCGGTAGTCGCCTTTATTGTTATGAAATTAGTAATTGCAGGTGTAATAGCGCCGCTACAACAAATTCAACAAAGAGTTGATAACCTTGCAAGTTCTGAAGGCGATTTAACGCATACACTACACGTTGATAGCCACGCAGAGCTTATTGCTTTAGCTGGTGGATTTAATCGATTTTTAACTAAATTACGTGATTTAATCTCTGAGCTAAAAGATGTATCTGAACAAACTAAACAGCAAGGTGAAATTGCTCAAAGTATAGCAATTGATACTAAACATAATGTTCAATCGCAATTTCAAGAAATTGAAAGTGTGGTAACAGCAATGAACGAAATGAGCGCGACAGCGCTTGAAGTTGCAAGAGCATCAGAGCAATCTGCGCAACAAGCTGACGAAATAAATGGTTTAGTGGTTAGCAGTGAATCGAGTTTATCGTCAGCCATGATGCAAGTTAAGACCATGTCAGAAGAAATTAAAGAAGCAAATCAAGCAGTAGAAAAAGTTGCCTCGCGTAGTAAAGATATTACACAAATTTTAGATGTAATTCGTACTATTTCGGAGCAAACAAACTTACTTGCACTTAATGCTGCAATTGAAGCTGCGCGTGCGGGAGAGCATGGTAGGGGCTTTGCAGTAGTTGCCGACGAAGTAAGGGCACTTGCTTCTAAAACTCGTTCATCAACCGATGATATTAGTAAACTAATTGACAGCTTGTTACATGAGGTTGGTAATGCTTCAACTGTAATAGAAAAAGGCGTAGTAAGAGCTCAAGATGCAGTTGACGAAACGTCTGTTGCGTTTGATGCCTTGCATAGTGTGGTTGTTAAAGTTGATGAAATAACAAATCAAATAACACACATTGCAACTGCTGCAGAAGAGCAAAGCTTAGTAACTGAAGAGATTAATCGTAACTTGACGCTTATATCTGATGCGGCTTCACAGCTTTCTGATTTATCTTNCAAGCCGGTGATAGCAGCGAAATGCTTAACAAACTAGTAGCGAAACAAGATTCAGAACTTAATAAATTAAAAACATAATATTTATTTAATGTTCAGATAAAATAAAAACGGCAGTAATTTAATTACTGCCGTTTTTTTATTCAAATAATTGAGGGTAAAGCAGTTATAAGCTTTTTATGATCTTAAACATTTGATTGATCATAGGCTGAGCTAATGACTCCACACCTGGGCGGTTAAAATAACCACGTAGTCCAGTAAATTGAACTTCAAAAAATCGTGCATATTCTTGCGCGGATATATTATTACTCAACTCATTCTTTTCAATTGCTTGCTCAAAAAGAACCGAAAGGTAGTTTTCAAATTTATCAGCTAAATCTAAACTTAGTTGGTATAAATTGCTGTCTTTATCGGCAAATTCGCAATTGGCTTTTACCAACATACAAATAGCACTCGGTGTACTTTCTTTTTTTGTGACTACGTCTTCAACAAAGGCACGTAAACCACCAAGAATACTGTCTGATGTAGATAGACACTCTTTAATTTGGCTTTCCATTTGCACTGTGTAGTCTTTTAGCGATTCAATATAAAGTCCTTCTTTTGAACCGAAAGCAGAATAGATACTCCCGGGACGCATGTTTACAGCATCTTGTAGATCACGCGTTGAGGTAGCATGAAAACCCTTCTCCCAAAATAGCTGACTTGCAAGGCGGACAACGGTCTCGCGCTCAAACTTCACCTTATTTACCATGTTGTTTCTCAATTAATTTGAACATTTGCTCAATTTTAACTTGAACAGTCGCTCAAAATCAAATATTATGTGTCTCGAAGTTACTTAAACCTAATTATTTATTGGAGCTAAACATGACAGAATTTACTTTATACACAGCAGAAAACGCACCTGAAGAATCAAAATCTCTAATGGCTGACTCAGTAGCTGCATTTGGTATGGTACCTAACTTACACGCAGTAATGGCTGAAGCACCAACATTACTTAAAGGTTATCAAGTACTGCATGACCTATTCCAAAAAACATCGTTCAATGCAGAAGAGCTAACAGTTGTATGGCAATCAATTAACGTTGAGCACGCATGTCATTACTGTGTACCTGCACATAGCGCAATTGCTGCGTCAATGAACGTTGACCAAGGTATTGTTGACTCACTAGTAGATAAAACACCACTAGCAAATCCTAAACTTGAAACGCTTCGTGAAACAACACTAGCAATGGTGCGTGAGCGTGGTGTAATTAGCGATGAGCAAATTGAAAAATTCTTTGCAGCAGGTTACGGCAAGCAGCAACTACTTGAAATCATTGTTGGTTTATCTCAAAAAGTAATGAGCAATTACACAAACCACCTTGCAAATACACCAGTTGATGCACCATTTAAAAAGTTCGTAAAATAATTTACATACTTTAATAATACAAAAGGCAGCTTAAGCTGCCTTTTGTATTTTAAATACCGCTCTGAAAGCTATTTAAATTTAACAGCCTTCGTACTTTTTATGTAGGTACGAGTTTCGGATTTAGTCCACTCGCCCTTTTTAAGATAAGTTGTTGAAACAATAAATTTATCGTCTTTTAAATCATTGGTCGACTTAACTTTAGTAATACCTTCTTTATTGCCCGTTACATCTTCATAAGCTACAAACTGAGTTGGGCTTAACACCTTTATTATGCCTTTCGTATAAAAGCCTGCTGTAGTGAAATAATAAAAAACTAATGACTTCTTTTTACTATCATAAAAAATAGTAGATTCGCCACCATATTCGCCCTCATTAATTGAGTGCATAGTACGAATAGCTTTACCATTAAGCGCTCGCTCCCATTTACTTATGTCTTGAACTGGCTTTGTGTTTTTTTCTGCTACTTTAAAGTTAGCCTGCCAAGTGCCCAAGTAAGGTTGAAACACGGCTAATTCTTTATCAAGTAGCAGGTTATTTTGATCGGCATAGCTATTAGTAAATGCGCAAAGGCATAACGCTAAGAATAGCGTTTTAAAATATGTCATAATTTAGCTCTTTTTATTTTAGTGTTTTGTAATTTCTAGTATAGGCGATAATTAATTGATAAAGAAAATATTAATAATATTTGCGAGTGTCTTTATAGGCATTTTATGGTTAGCTTATTTAACGCACTACACATCTATTTATGTACCAAGCTATGTAAGTGGATTGAGCGCTTTAACATTTTTAATATATGCATGGGATAAACGTAAAGCCAAACAATCAACACACAAAAAAGTAAATCGAATATCAGAGCGTACATTACAGTTATTCGCGCTTTTTGGTGGGTGGCCTGGTGCATTAATAGCTCAGCAATTATTGCGTCATAAATCGCAAAAACAACGGTTTATAATTGTACTGTGGGTTTGTATATTAATTAATTTGAGTGTGATCGGGTTTTTAGGGTATGTACTTTTAGTAAGGAATTAATATGCCTTTATAAATAAAAGGCATATTTTAAATAGAGCTAAGTAACTTATTGAGCTGCTTGGCTTTCTTCTTTTTTAGTTAGTTGAATTGTTAAGATTGTTTTTTTATCAACTGAGATCCATTTTCTATATGTATCGTAGCCTTTTTTACTTACTTCAACATCGTATTTACCTGCATCTAGTTCTATTGCAGCTTTATATACAGGAGCTATATTCATACTACGTACGCGAGCATCAGCTGGAGTCGTAATAACCGTTAATGAAATTGGTGCTACTTCATTCTTTCTATACCAGNGTTTTGGAGTATAGAAAACTAGTTACACTGGCTGTTTAGTGTTAGTTTTAATGAAGATTTAAGTAGAATAAGATAAAATAATGTAGTACAAAAAGTTCAGTGATAAGGCATTTTTTACTTAATTTATTGAGACAAGAATAGAGTTCTAAAAAGGGTCTAAAAGCAATTTAAAGTTGTATTAGATACAGGGTATGTAGACATGATGACTTCGCTTATTTATAGGGTAATAGTAATCTTACCCTGGGTTGGTTGCCGCTGTTTCGACAGCTCCTGATCAAATTTTTCGTTTCGTAAAAATGTAAAGTCGATACTTTTACGCCACTTCTTTTTGCTACATATCCAACAGTAAGATTTGCATCAATTAGCTTTTTTTGATCCGTATTCATTACTTAATCCTTTAGGTCATAAACTCTAGTTGACCTCAATATAGCTTGAGGTTTTAAGCTTCTTCCTTCATTAAAAAAGGAGTTAGCTAAATGCAACAAAAACTTAAGTACAGTACTGTAATTATTTATTCAAGCGCAAGAAAAAACGGCAATACTACAGTCTATGTTAATAGCTTTGTTGAGCAAAATGATGTGCGTGTAATTTGTTTAGATGATTATAAAATTGCGCCATATTGTTACGATAAAAAACACAAAGATGATGATTTTTACACGGTGTTTGAGTCACTATTAAATTATGAGCATTGGGTTTTTGCATCACCCGTTTATTCGTATAACACTACAGTACAAATGAAGTCGTTTATAGATCGGATCACCGACTACATGGACGATGAGAGCTTAAAGCCGAAGCTGCGGAGTTTACGAAAAAAGCAGTTTTCATTATTATCAAATGCCTCATCTGTTGAGGCACCAGATATTTTTATAGATATGTTTCAACGTACTTTTAATTACTTAGGAATGACGTTTTTAAATCATTCGCATAAGTCATATCCATAAAAGGTCAATAATAGCTGCATGGTGCGTTGCTTAATGGGCTTAACTTCTGCTAATTTATAACTAACCTATATGTAGGTTAATAACTTTAAAACACAGGACTGTTTTATGAAATATTTAATGTTTGCATCTGCTTTATTACTAAGCCCACTATCAAGTGCTAGTGAGCCTGTTATCACAGGTTTTGGCAATTTTTATAATGTACCCGAACATGTATCTATTAATGATTCTACAAAATTTAAAATTGCGTTTGATGTAGATAAAGCGGCAAAAGAAGGTGAGCAAAATAATGCTATGAATTCACTAGCACGCTTTATTAATATGCATGTAGCGCACGGTGTAAAGCCTGAAAATATTCAACTAGCATTAGTTGTACACGGTAGTGCAAGTGTTGATGTATTGGATAATAGCGAATATAAAAAGCGCTTTAAAACCGATAACAAAAACCAAAATTTAATTAAGCAATTGCTTACTAACAACACAGTGGTTTATGTGTGTGGACAGTCGGCTACACATTATAAAGTTGCTCCTGAACAATTGATTGATGGCGTGCAAATGTCGCTTTCGGCAATGACCGCGCATGCGCAATTGCAACAACAGGGTTATACGCTTAACCCGTTTTAATGACCTAATAAATGATAAAAAATATTTTATGCTTTGGTGATTCAAATACCTGGGGTTTAAACCCACAAACAGGTAAGCGTTTTGACGAAAGCATTCGTTGGAGCGCGCTGTTAGCAACTAAGTTAGGCTCGGCTTTTAAAGTTATAGAAGCTGGGCAACTTAACCGAACTTTAGTAAATCATCCGCCGTTCAATGGTTTAGTTTCGGGTGTAAGTTATTTAAAGCCTTATTTAGAAAAGTACCCGCTCGACGTAATCATTATTGCGCTTGGGACAAACGATCTCAAAAAGCATTTTAACTTAGCTCCAGTTCAAATAGCCCAAGGGCTTGATGACTTAATTGGTGATATTAAATATTTTTACGGTGTTAGTAATCATCCTAAAATTATTGTTCTTGCCCCTGCCTATGTTGAGTGTGTAGGTTCGTATAAACATGTTTATGAGGGAAGTGAGCATAAAAACCATTCTATGAGTGAACACTTTAAACGTATTGCATTAAATAAAGCTGCACTCTTTTTTGATCTACAAAGTGTTGTGAGCGTGTCTTTAATTGATGGAGTTCATATTTGCAGTAAAGGGCACAGTAAAGTTGCAGATGTGGTTTTTAAGATAATGAGCAAAGATATTGTTTTAGCTTAATTTCTCGTTTAAAAGTATGTCCCTAAAAACTATTTACTCGTGATTTTTTATGCTTTGTTATGTACTTATTTGCATTTAAAAATAGTTGTGCAATTATAAAGTGTAATCAACAGAATATGCTCTTTAGTCTATAAGGATATAATGAAAAAGTACCCGCAAAAATCATTAATCGCAATATTAACCGGAGTATTGGTTTTTGTAATAGGAAGTTTAATCCTTTTGTATTTTGCTGGTCACAAATTAGCTTCCACAATTAATGCTGATGCGAAACATATTATCAAGCACATAGATGCCGCAGTGCTAGAAAGCAGCCGAATTCTTATCCCACTAAGCAAACTTAATTTTACTCAGTGTGACGATTTAAATTTACTCGAAATGCGACGCGCATTATTTGATGCTAAATACGTAATAGATATTGGTTTTTTCGAAAATGATAAATTAGTTTGTACCACGGGTGTTGGCTTTCTCGATAAACCAGTAAATGATAAAGAGCCTGACTTTATTCGCCCTGGTAGTGGTGCCAGGGTGCGTTTTGACCCAAAACTCCCTTTATTACTTTTTAACGGGCGCGAAATTCAGGTAGTGATAGTTCGCCAAAAAGACTATAACTTAATTATGCATACAGCGGTTTTTGATGATGGCATAGTTACAGCTCCTCGGTGGGAAGCTACTTATAAAGCACAAAATACGTTACACCATTTAGCGGGCAGTAATGGTTTGTACGATGAAATAATGAACCACCATCAACTTCCTTTTGAAACCAAGCTGAAGTGCAGCGATATTAGTGCAGATTACTGTGTTGCGGTTCATACTCCATGGAGTCGATTTTTTGCAGATAATCAGCTTTTATTGATTATTTCATTAATTTTTAATTGTTTAGCTGGTGTATCAAGTGCGTTAATGGTTGAATTTCAAATTTCTGCGCGCCGTTCTACACGAGTTCGAGTACGTAAAGGGTTAAGCAAAAGTTCTTTTTACTGGACTTACCAACCTATAATTTGTTTGCAAACAGGTAAAATTGTAGGCTGTGAGGTGCTTGCTCGCTTTGAAGATAAATATGGTCCACTTTTCCCTGATCAATTTATTCCACTGATACGAAAAAATAATTTAACGTGGTCGTTTACAGAGGTAATGATTGCGAAAGTGCTTGAAGAACTAACAGCACTTGAAGCTTTACCTAAAGACTTTAAAGTGTCGTTAAATATATTTCCATGTGATGTAGAGCTAGGTAACGTATCACTTTTAACACAAATACCAGAACTCACTCATTCTCGATTCATTATTTGCCTTGAAATTACTGAAGATGAGTACCTAGATACTAAAATTGCTCATACACACTTTAAAACATTAGTTGAATCAGGTTTTAACTTGTCATTAGATGATTTTGGTACAGGTTACTCTAACTTAAAAAACTTACAAAACTTGAGTTTTCACCAGTTAAAAATAGACCGCACATTTGTACAAGATATAGCAACTGAGGGCTTAAAGGCTTCTATGATCCCTAACATAATGGAGCTTGTGCATAAATTTAACTACACTTGCGTGGCCGAAGGGATTGAAACTAGTGAGCAAGAAGCTATTTTAAAAACAGCGGGTGTGCATTACGGGCAAGGTTGGAAATACGGACGAGCAATGACTGTTGATAAATTTAAAAAATATTTAACGAAGCAGACATTTTAGATCTCTATTTATATATTAAACGTATTTATATGATACTTATAAAAAATATTAGGGCTTTTGTTATGATCAAATCAATTTTAAGCGTTTTTGTACTATTGCTACTTAGTGCATGTACATCTCAGTACCCAAACCAACAAGTAATAGGTAAACAATTTCCAAGCATTAGTGGTGAAAGCTTAGAGCAAAACGTAGTAACTATACCCAGTGATTTTAAAGCAGATAAAACCTTATTATTAATTGGTTATAAGCAAGATAGTCAGTTTGATATAGACCGCTGGTTAATTGGTTTAGATATGGCAGGCGTTACGCTTCCTACTTACGAGCTACCTACTATTGCAGGTATGGCGCCACGCATGTTTAGCACATTCATAGATAGCGGTATGCGCAAAGGTATTCCTAAAGAGTTATGGGGCGGGGTAATCACTATTTATAAAGATGGTGAAGCGGTGCAAAAATTTACAGGTAACCAAAGCCCAAACAATTCTCGAGTTGTGCTTATAAATAGCAGTGGTGAAATTTTATATTTTTACGATCGAGGTTTTTCGGTTGATGCGCTAAATAAACTGAAAGCGAGTATTGAGTAATTTACTCTAGCCTTTAAATTTATTTGTTTAGGTTAATTAAAGTGAAAGGGAGCGAATGCTCCCTTTATATTGTATTTTATTTAAAACGCGTAACTTACACTAAAGCGCGTAGTGCGAGGCATAATGTAGCGACCATTTGGTGAATCTGCATTACGTGGATCACCCTCCGTGATGCCTTGCTCATCAGTTAAGTTATCAATTGCTACTTGAAGCTTAATGCCTTCCATTGGTTC
Source organism: Pseudoalteromonas sp. TB64 (assembly GCF_000498095.1). Lineage (GTDB taxonomy): Bacteria > Pseudomonadota > Gammaproteobacteria > Enterobacterales > Alteromonadaceae > Pseudoalteromonas. The sequence continues at coordinate 29,504 of NZ_AUTQ01000054.1, read as the reverse complement.
TAGGATGAAACCTAAATCAACTTTCTCATAGCCATCGAGTGTTACCGTGTTTTCGTTATTGCCAAAGCGATCATCAACAGCTGAAAGCGTACCGTATAAAGTTGCATACATACCTTGCAGTTCAAAGTCGTAGCTTGGTGTTACACGTACTTGCCATTTTGGTTGGCGTTGCGACTGGTTACCATCGTTTGTTGGGCTCTCTGTAATTTCAGCATCTTGTAATGTCGTATTTAAATTAACAGAAAAACCAGACTCATGATTAAAGTTGTAATCAAGCTCTATACCGTATGCTTCGTTTGTTAAAATTTCTGCTGGTACACCAGGTCGTCTTACAAATGTGTCGCCTTTAACTTCATTTACAAATACGGTTGCATAAAAGTCGGTTGATTCAGTAATTAACTTATAGCCAAGCTCGCCTTGAGTTATTTCTTTAATAAGCTTTTCGCCGCCTTCGTAAGCATCAAAGTTATCTCTAAAGTCATCAAAGTAAGGCATTTTATAACCACGGTTAACACGGGCAAACACACCCATATCATCATTAATTGAGTAGTTTAACCCTGTAGTCCACGATGTTTTACTTTCATCATAGCTAACGGTTTTAGTAATAATACCGTCAAGGCCCTCATCTACACTGTATTCTACTTCGTGGTTTTCTTGACGTACGCCAATATCAAGTGTAAACGCATCAGCAAATTTGTATTCACCGGTGACATAAAACGCGTTAGTGCGCGCATCACCTGTTGAGCTTATGTCGTAGTTAAAATCACAACCATCGGTGTTTTGATTACATTCAATCCCAGCCAATGCTTCGCCACCTGATTCAAGTACATGGTATGCAGTGTTACCTAAGCTCCACCAATCTTTTGCTGAAGTACTTGCAGTGTAATATCCAAAGGTTGTTGATAGGTCGCCAAATTTTTTCGAAAAAGCTAAATCATTAGTAAATGAGCTGATTTCTTTAAGTACTACCCATCGACCAAGTTGTTGGACTGGGGTATCGCTTGCGTATTCAGTGTTTGTAACTGCTCCAAATGCAGTTTGGCCGTTATCAGCAACTGCTCCAACCGTTGTTGCTGAGCCACTAGGTACTAAACCGTAGGTATTTGCATCGCCTTTGGTAATGTTAAAGCGATCTGAAAAATGCCAACCATCTTTTAGCTCTAGCTTAATACTACCGCCCGAAACATGGCCGTCCCACCCTCGGCCATCACCTAGGTCAATATCAAGTGCTTGTGCATCGGGGCCTGTAAATATTGTTGCTTGACGATTTAGCGTACCAAGTTGCGTATATTCTGCGTCAATACCATCAACATTAAGGGGTGTTGGTAAGTACCATGCACCGTGATCGTCTGTTTGGCGGGTATAAAAGCTAAGCTCACCGTTGTCTAAATCTTTAGTAATGTTGATTGTAAATTGGCTACCTTTTTCAGAAGTAAAGCCCGCATCACGAATACCCGGTGAGCTTTTTACGTAACCGCCAACCATAAAGTATAAATCGTCAGTAATTTCACCACTCATCACAGCATCAACTCGCTGTAAGTCGTAATCAGAAGTTGTGTATTTAAATAAGCCTTCTGTTTCTTCGCCACCACGTTTTAATCTAAAATTGGTTGTTAATCCTGGTTGTCCGTTAGATAAAACAGGATTAGGTCCACCACGCAGGGCTTCTACTGTCTCAATGGTTTCATCAATACGAAACATTGATGAGTTTTCTAAAAATGACAATGTTGAAGCAGGATAAATAGGTGAGCCTTCAATACTGAGTGTTAAAAATGGGGCATCACCACCACCAGGAAAACCACGAACAAATACATTAGCGCCCGATTCACCACCTGAGCTTTCTACCCAAACACCAGGTATTGCTTTAAACAAGTCAGCGGTGCTTTTTGGAGACAGTTTAATAATTTTTTCACTATCGATATTAGTTACCGCATAGCTGGCATCTATTTTTCTAACTCCAACACCCGTAGGTGTTCCCGATACCACAATGCGCTCAACTTTCTGTTTTTCTTGTGTTTGCTCTGCTGCAAATGCGCATTGAGTGCTAAGCGCTAAAGTAATTGCACACGCTAATGTGCTTTTCGCTTTATTGATTTTCATGTGTGTGATCCCGTTTAGTGTGTGAAACAGTGTGATTTTTCAACCTTATCTCTTAAAATTTAATGTAAATAAGCTGTGTATGTTGAAACCTTAGAGATAAATGCAAACGTTTGCAATATTTATTTGTAAATTATTTATGAATTTATATGGTTTGTTTATTGAGCTTATTTATCAGATAAACAATTTTTAAGACGTTGTTCGCGCCAGCAAAAAATAATAATGCTATATTGTCAGTGAGTTAGATAATTGTATTGATCAGTGGTAAGCGACTATTTAGGAAGATCATGAATAACAAAAAAATTAAATTAACTGATTTAGCGAAACTAGCAGGCGTGTCTACCTCTACAGTTTCGCGTGCGCTTAATGATAACCCGCTAATTAAACAAGAAACGCGCGACAAACTTCAGCGCTTAGCTAAAGAGCATAATTTTAGTCTTAATACTGCTGCAAGCCGCTTGCGTACACAAAAAACTAATGTTGTGGCAGTTATAATTAACCTTGACGAACAAACAGAGCAGTCGATTAGCGACCCATTTTTACTTAAAGTGGTGAGCGAAATTAACCTTGCGCTTAATCAACAAGGGTTAGAGCTTTTATTATCAAACTCAATAATGGCGCAAGACGATTGGGCTAATTACTTTATTAATAGCCGCCGTGCAGACGGCATTATTGTGGTAGGTCAAGGTAAAAACCAAACCAATATAGAAAATGCGGCTAACGCAGGTATTCCGCTGGTAGTATGGGGGGATCCTAAAACACCCAGTAATTATGCCATTGTAGGAAGCGACAACTATTTAGGGGGCTTGCAAGCAACTACGCATTTAATAGAGCATGGAGCTAAAAATATTGTATTTTTAGGTGATCCAGAACATGGTGAAATTAGCGAACGTCATCGAGGGTACTCTGCTGCATTAGCATCCTACAAATTAAAGCAATATGTTGTATCTATTGATATTACAAGTAGCTCTGCGTACCAATCTATTAACCAATTACTGCGTGAAAAAGGCCTTTATTTTGATGCCATAGTTGCATGTAGTGACATGGTTGCTTTAGGGGCAATGAAAGCCTTAAAAGAGCGCTATGTAAGTATTCCTAATGATGTCGCTCTAGTAGGCTTTGATGATATTGCTATGGCCGACATTAGCCACCCTTCATTATCGACCATTCGACAAAACACACAGTACGCAGCCACGCTATTGGTTCAAAAGCTAATGCAACAACTCGCTGGTGAAAAAGTCGAATCACAAGTCATTGATATTGAATTAATTACCCGTCAATCGAGTAAACGTTAACTTATAAATGATGTTGAGTTAATGTTAAAATAAAAATGCAAACGATTGCATTGGCGATTATTTTAAACTAAACTCAAACCTCACTGATATAAACACACACAGTGTATGCACTCATTATGGGCATACAATAAAGGTCGTTATAGCGTTTTAATAACGCTCTAAAGCGAGGGCAATTATGAGTAAAACAAAAGTCACACTGGCTATTGCAGCAAGTTACTTTATTTTCGCTATTTTATTAAATAGTGTAGGTACCGTTATTTTGCAGGCAATAAATACCCTAGGGGTAAGTAAAACAGAGGCCTCAGTTCTTGAAGGGTTTAAAGATTTATCCATTGCGGTAATGTCATTTTTAGTGGCTTCGTTTATTCCTCGCTTGGGCTATAAGCTTGCCATGCTTGGGGCACTTACTGTTGTTGCGCTTGCTTGTATAAGTACTGCTTTAATTAGTGACTTTTATGCGTTTAAAATTTTATTCGCAGCCATTGGTTGTGGCTTTGCTGTGGTTAAAGTATCGATTTACTCTATTATTGGCCAAGTAACAGATGATGCTAACAGCCACNAAGGGATTTTTATGGTTGGTGTATTAAGCGGCTATTGGATTTTTACTGCTTTTATAGATCCAGACGATTCAACCGCGTGGCTTAACGTTTATTATTTGCTGGCAGCTCTAACCCTAATTGTTATAGCGAGCGTCATTGTTGCGCCTATAAAGCCTGCTATTGTAAGTAAAACTAAACGCTCAAGCTGGTATGACTTTATAGCTATGCTAAAGCTAACATATCAACCATTAGTGCTCATATTTATAATCAGCGCTTTTTTATACGTGCTAATTGAGCAGGGCGTAGGTACTTGGTTACCCACATTTAATAATGAAGTTTTAAAACTTCCTGTCGCTATTAGTATTCAGTTGGCTAGTATTTTTGCTGCAGCACTTGCGCTTGGGCGCTTAGTGGCAGGGCAAGTACTTAAACACATTAATTGGTTTGCTGTATTGTGCAGTTGTTTAATTGCTATGGCTGGTTTAATACTCATTACCTTGCCACTTACCGAAAATATTACTGAAAATAGCGTAACGAGTTTATTTGACGCTCCTCTTGCTGCATTTGTTTTGCCGTTAATTGGTTTTTTTATGGCACCTATTTATCCGGTACTTAACTCCGTTATGCTCAGCGCACTTGAAAAACATCGTCATGCCGCTATGACTGGCTTAATTGTAGTTTTTTCAGCACTAGGTGGCACAACAGGCTCAATAATAACTGGTTATGTATTTGAGCACTTTAGTGGCCAGCATGCGTTTTACCTTTCTTTGGTTCCTATTAGTTTAATTTTTATTAGCGTGTTTTTTTTCAAAAAACGTACAGATGCTATCTCACAACACGCAACCACAGCTTAAAAGTAAGGAAAGTTATGAGTTTTTTCAAGAGCCAATTATTTAAAGATGTTCAAATGCAGCATGTATTTAGCGACTGTAAAACATTCGCAGATGCAATTGCGCGTGTTAATTGGCAAAGTGCATGTAAAAGTTATGAGCAACTAGCTCCTTTAAATAATGCGCAGCTTAGTGAGTTTGTAAACGCACACTTTATTACTTCCCCTGTGCTAACAATGGACACTGAGGTTGATACGTCATCTGTTAAACAGTATATAAATTCATTATGGACTGGCCTTAAAAGGGAGGCCGATATTCCAAAGCAAGACTCATTATTAGCACTAAAACACAGCTATATTGTGCCTGGCGGGCGCTTTCAAGAGATTTACTATTGGGATAGCTATTTTACAGCCTTGGGTTTAATTGATGCAGATAAAGGTGATGTAGTTGAAGATATGCTACTTAATTTTATCGATTTAATTAACGATTATGGCAGTATTCCAAATGGTAACCGCNCCGCCGCTATTATTTGTCACGCTCGCAGCCACCTGTTTTAGCACTCATGGTCGAATTATTATGGGAGCACACACACCGTAAGTCGCTTAATATGCAATGGCTAAATATGTGTGTGGCAGCGCTTGAAAAAGAATATAGGTTTTGGATGCAAGGCGCGCAGTTGCTTTCAGATAATATGTTGAGTTCAAACCGTGTGGTCAGAATGCCTTGTGGCGGTATTTTAAATCGTTATTGGGATGATGCGGGCGAGCCAAGGGCTGAGTCACTACGAGAAGATTTAGAGTTAGCACAAGAGTTGGCTGATGAGAAAAAAGCTGATTTTTATCGTAATATTCGTGCTGCGTGTGAGTCTGGATGGGATTTTAGTTCTCGCTGGTTGGGTGAATCTAATTTACTAAGTTCTATTCAAACTACTGATATTGTTCCTATTGATTTAAACTGCCTAATGTATAACTTAGAAAGTCGGCTAAGTAAGTTTTTTAAACTGCTCGGCAATAGTAAGCAAGCTGAGCATTACAAATTACTTGCTGGCAATCGTAAAGTACTTATAAATACGTATCTTTGGAATGAATCTATCGGTTTTTTTGTTGATTATAATTGCCGTAAAGCCACTCAATCTCAGGTACTTAGTGCAGCAGCAACTACTGCTTTGTTTGTTAATCTAGCCAGCAATGAGCAAGCAACCAAAGTAGCAACGTTATTAGCCAATGATTTTTTAAAAGAGGGTGGTATTGTTACAACCATTACTCATACACCACAGCAATGGGATAGCCCAAATGGTTGGGCTCCACTACAATGGTTTGCGGTAAAAGGGCTTAATAACTACGGTATTACACAATTGAGTACACATATAATGCAAAATTGGGTAAATATGGTTGAGCAAAACTTTGCAGCAAATAAGTGCTTACTCGAAAAATACAATGTGTGCACACCAGAGGTTTTAGCCAGTGGTGGTGAATATCAAGTACAGCAGGGTTTTGGTTGGACTAATGGTGTAACGACTCGATTTTATAAGTTACTAAGCAGCAAATCTGATCTGTTATTTATCTTATAAAAGTAGTTGTAAAAACAAAGTGAATTAAGGTTTTACATTGATTCAATTGGTTTTTATTTTTTCAGGATGAGAAGCGATAACTTTATTTTAATACCAAAATCTCATTGTAAGTTGTATTTGATTTCGGTAATGTGGTGTAAATGTTTCAAGGACGAAATTTATGCCCATAAAAACTCAGTATTTGTAAAAACAATGTTTCAAACATCTTTTCACTCACATAATTACACTGCTATTTTAAGAACGCTTCAAGCATTGTTTAGTGATATTAAAATGGATGATATTGTGCCCAAAGCAGAACAGCGAGCTAATTATGATTTGTTTTTAATCGATGGAGCTAAAAGCAAGTGGCAAGGCCTTATTCCGACTGACCTTATTTGTTTAGCTAAACACTATAGCGTTGTCATTTTTAATGTTGATAAAGAAGATGTGTACGAGCAAAACTTATTGCTTAACCATTTTAATAGTGTTTTTTATAAATCAGATGCGCCAGAAGATATTTTTAAAGGGTTAGTTCGTGTTGATACTGGCGAGCTTTCGTTTACGCATAAAGTGATTTCAAAAGCTTTTAACGATATTTTAGCCATGCCATCGTCGTTTAATAACCTGCACGACGACATTGAATTAAAGCAGGGCTATTACGATCATTTAACAAAACGAGAAAAGTCTGTTATTTATTGAATTGCACAGGGTGCGAGTAACAATACAATCGCTGAAACTTAACATTAGCGACCACACTGTAAAAACACATTTATACAGCGCGTTTAAAAAACTAGCTCACGCAACAGGGTGGAGCTTGCTAATTGGGCGCAGCGCTATATATCGGTTTTGCTGCCAATGGGGAAATAGTTTCTTAAATAAACTTCACTACTCCTAAAGTAATTTAAGCCCAGCCTTGCTGGGCTTTTTAATGTTTTATTTTTAATCTGTTACCCCTTTTTGTAAGGGTGATTTTTATGCCAGTGCTTAGCTATGTCTTCTCTTGTTGCAAACCACACACCATTAAATGAGCGAGCATATTCAAAAAATCGTGCGAGCGCTTTAATTCGTCCAGGGCGGCCAATTAATCGACAATGCAAACCAATCGACATCATTTTTGGTGCGTTTTCACCCTCAGGATCTCCTTCTTCATAAAGCGTATCGAACGCATCTTTTAAGTAATTATAAAACTGATCACCGGCATTAAAGCCTTGCACTGCGGCAAAGCGCATGTCGTTTACGTCAAGGGTGTAGGGCACTATAAGCTGAGGTTGACCTTCTTTTATGCTGTAAAAAGGCAAATCGTCACTGTAATCGTCAGCGTCATATAAAAAATTACCATTTTCAACTACAAGTGCAGCAGTATTTGGACTGGTGCGGCCCGTATACCAGCCTTTAGGTTTATGCCCAGTAAGTTGCTCAATTATATTTATAGCTTGTTGCATATGTTTGCGTTCGGTATTTATATCAACGTGTTGGTAGTTAATCCAACGCAACCCATGGCATGCAATTTCATGACCTGCTTCTACAAATGCCTTTGCTACATCGGGGTGGCGTTCAAGTGCCATAGCAACAGCAAAAATAGTGATCGGAATATCATATTTTTTAAACAATTTTAATAACCGCCAAACACCCGCCCGCGAGCCGTATTCGTAAATTGATTCCATGCTTATATGGCGTCCCTCTACATGAGGGGCATTCACTATTTCTGATAAAAATGTTTCAGCGGCGGCATCACCATGCAATACGCAGTTTTCGCCACCTTCTTCGTAGTTAAGCACTACTTGTACTGCTATTCGCGCTTTATTAGGCCAATTTGCATGAGGTGGATTTTGTCCGTAACCAATTAAGTCTCGTGGATAGTTCGTTTTAATTTGATCAGCCATATTATTGTTCCCTATTTAACGAGGTTAGCCAAACACCTAATGCTTCTCGCTCTGTATCAGTCATTTTGGTCATATTTGCCAGCGGCATATCTTTGGTTACTACGGCTCGGGTATGAATAAGTGAACTTACCTTTTTTGCATCCTCTATTGAGTCTAGTTTAAAGCCCAGTGGGGCTGTTTGAAAAAGCTCTGAGGTAGGGGTTTCACTATGGCACTGCGTGCAATGAGTATTAATAATTTTCCACGCTTGTGCATCGCTAAGACTTGCTTGCAAAGGCGTGTTGTTATCGGTGTTTTGTGTGCTTGTTGGCCAAGGTGCAATAGCAAGCATTAGCGCAAAAAATGCAGCAATCCCACTTATAAGTACCGAGGGCTTATTAACGCCTTGGTGTTTTAAATTAAAGTAGTGGCGTATCCACATTCCAATACCAAACAATGCAATTAAAATCAGCCAGCCGTAACTGTGGCTATAGGTATAGGGAAAGTGATTGCTAAGCATTATAAAAACGACTGGTAATGTGGCGTAGTTGTTATGTATTGAGCATTGTTTTGCTTTTAAACCAGGAGCTGAGTCGGGAATACGACCTGCTTCTACTTCACTGACCATATAGCGTTGCCCTGGCATAATAATGTGATAAACATTACCCACCATACAGCTACCTATAAGCGCACCAACATGAATATACACAGCACGGTCACTAAATAGTTGGTCAACCCCCCATGTCCAAAGGGCTAATAAACCAATAGCAACAGCAATAAACACTTTGCCATTTTCTACCAATGGGCTTTTACACAATAAACGATAAGCCCCATAACCTAAGCCAATAAAACCAAGTGATGTGCCAATTGCTGCAAATTTACTAAGCTCACTTTTGCTGTTATCAATTAAATACACATCGGCGCCAACATAATAAAGCAGACTAAATAGTAATATGCCGGTGATCCACGTTGTATACGCTTCCCACTTAAACCAATGCAGGGTATGTGGCATTTGTTCTGGTCCGTTTTGATATTTAGCCACTTCGTAAAAGCCACCGCCGTGCACCGCCCATAAATCACCTTTTATACCTTTATCTATTTTCCATTGTGGTGGTGTTTGTAAGTTGTTATCGAGCCAAGCAAAGTAAAATGAGGCACCAATCCATGCTATACCTGCAATAACATGAAAGTAACGCAGCACTAGATGAGCAAGCTCAAAAAAATAATTTTCCATAAGTTAAGCCTCTTCCAGTATGGGCGCTGAGGTGGGAGTAAATTGCTCAGCTAAATCGCGTTTATACACGCTTTTGCCCATAATGTAGGTTTGTTCAATACAGCGGTCGTCGCCTAACATCATTATGGCAAAGAGCTTTTCGTGTAAAGTTTTTGCGTGCCCTAACCTAAACTTTAAAAATGAGGTAGCAGCAAAATCAATAACAATAAAGTCAGCCTCGCAACCAGGCTCAAAATTGCCAATAGTGCCTTCTAAATCAAGTGCACGCGCACCGCCTAAGGTTGCTAAATATAACCCTTTAAAGGCTGAGAATTTTTGACCTTGTAATTGCTGTATTTTGTACGCCTCGCTACCTGTTTGCAGCATAGAAAAACTCGTTCCTGCGCCTACATCAGTACCCATACCTACGTTTATATTATGATCTTCACACGCTTTTAAATTTAATAAGCCCGAGCCTAAAAATAGGTTTGAAGTAGGGCAGTGCGAAATAGCCGCGTTATTATCGGCTAAGCAGCAAAGTTCGCGTTCAGATAGGTGCAGGCTATGCGCAAATACCGCACGTTTTCGTACCATATTTGCTTGCTCGTACACGCCTAAGTAATCGGTTGCATCAGGAAATAAGCTTTTAACCCATTCGCACTCGTCTTTGTTTTCAGAGAGGTGGGTATGTAAGTAAGTATCGGGGTATTCTTCAAGAAGTTGGGTACACATGTGTAATTGTTCAGGGCTTGATGTTGGTGCAAAACGAGGCGTTACTGCATAGCTTAACCTATCAACATTATGCCATTTTTCGATTAGTGCTTTTGTTTCATCGTAACTGGTTTGTGCGCAGTCAGATAAATCGTCTGGGCAGTTACGGTCCATCATTACTTTACCGGCAATCATACGAAGGTTACGCTTTTGTGATTCGCTAAAAAAGGCATTAACCGATTGTGGGTGCACAGTGCCAAACACTAAGGCGGTGGTTGTACCGTTTCGTAAAAGCTCATCTAAAAATAGGTTTGATACCTCACTTGCATACTTTTCACAGGCGAATTTTTTTTCGGTTGGGAAGGCGTATTCGGTTAGCCAACTTAAAAGCTGCTCGCCGTAAGCGCCTACCATTTCGGTTTGCGGCAAATGTATGTGGGTGTCTATCATGCCCGGCATAACTAATTTACCGTCGTGGCGAATAATTTTAGCGCTGTTACTTATGCCAGGTAAAATATCTTGCTCATAGCCAAGCGTAACTACTTTGCCATTTTTTATAACTAATGCGCCTTTTTCAAAAAAACGATGGGCGTTTTCGCCTGCTTTAGCGGGGTCGTCAATAAAGTCTAAAATATCGGCGCATATTACGGTTAAATTATTATTATTTTGGGTGCTCATAATTAGCTGCCTCTGTAAGTTGAATAGCCAAATGGCGAAAGTAGCAACGGAATATGATGATGTTTATTATCTTGTAATCTAAAGCTTATTTGCGCTTGCGGATAAAAAGCGGGTGTTGCTTGCCCTTGGTAATAACTATCTAAATCAAAAATTAACTGATAAGTGCCAAATTCAATGTTGGTATTTGAGCTTATCCAGTCGGCAATCCGACCATCGTTATCGGTTGTACCTTGTACTAATAGCTCCCACTGTTTATTTACTAATTTATAAAGCGAAACGGGAACATTTGCGGCGGGCTTGCCTGTGCTGGTATCTAAAATGTGAGTAGTAATAGGGCTTTTATTCACAGTAGTGTCTCCAATCTGATTTTTGTTATTTTGGCTTGCTCGTTAGCGGCTATGTGTAGCTCGGTATTGCGGTCGTTATTAATACGTTGCTCAATAAGTTCGAGCATTTGCTGGGCTGTTTTACCGGTTGCACACACAATAAAAATAAAGCCAAATTTGTTTAAGTAATCGTTGTTTAGGGCAATCATTTTAGTGAGCGTTGATTCGTCTGCTTTGCTCATACCTGATTGCTCGTGCCCTGCTTTTTGTGCGGTTGCTGCGTATTTTTTGCTAAGCGTTGATAAATCGCCAATTTGCGGGTGTCCTTCAAATGCCGCTAAGTAGTCACTCTCGGCTAATTGATCCCATACGTTTTGAGCTGATTCAAAAAGGTGCTCGTTACTTTTAAAGGGCATTGTTTTTAGCATGCCTTCAATCCAGCGCGGTGCGGTGCAACAATGTTCTAACTGCTGCTTTGCTTGTTGTGTTGTGAGTGCATTTAGCTTAGTTAGGCTCATGATTGAGTTGCTCCATTTAAAGAAGTTTGCGCGCTGCTAATAAGTGCATTTTTTAAAGTGCGCCACTGCAATCCTTGGCGTTTTGGTGCTGTTGTTTGCTCAGCTTGATACAAACTAATAAGCTGTGCGCTGATAGAAATAGCCACTTCCATAGGGAGTTTGCCTGTTACGTTTTTAAGACCAACAGGGCAGGTCATTTGCTTAACTTGCTCGGCGGTAAAATTACGGTGTGTTAGGCGTTGTTTAAAGCGTTTTGCTTTGGTGCCTGATCCTATAACGCCTAACCAATTTGCATCGCCGCGCTTAATAATGGTTTGAGTCAGTTCGAAATCGAGCTGGTGGTTATGCGTTAAAATTAAGTAGTTATTATTGTTTGGCGCGTGCTTTATTTGCTGAGTGGGTTCTTCGTCAATTATTTTTACAACATTAGCGGGAATCTGTTCAGGAAACACGTCTGCTCGGTTATCTATCCAACGAATACGTATTGGAAGCTGCGCTAAAATTCCTATAAGCGCTTGCGCTACATGCCCAGCACCGTAAATATCAAGCGTAAATCGCTCACACTGCATGCATTCAAGCATTACAGTGGCTGCACCTCCGCAGCATTGCCCTAAATTAGCAGCTAAGTTAAATTGCTCAATTACTTGCGTGGCTTCACCTTGCACAAGCAGTTCCCGTGCTTTTTTAATTACCACAAATTCTAAATGCCCGCCGCCAAGAGTGTCGTAAATATGCTCGCCACTAATTACCATTTTTGAGCCAGTCCCGCGTGGCGTTGAGCCATTAGTGCCAAGCACCGTTGCAATCACATAATTAGTGCCGCTTTGTTCATGTTGTGCAATAGCTTGTGCCCAATTTTGAGTATGAAAACCCTGAAAAGACTGATTTAAATTAGTCATTACTGTGCTCCTTATGCTGCGCTAGCCATTGCTGAGTGTGGGTTATTGCGTTAAGTACTCGCTCTGGCGTTGCGGGGGTATCAAGCGGTGCTGTGTATTTGTAATCGGCAACGCTGCTTATAGCGTTGCGTATCGCGCTCCATACACTAAAGCCCAGCATAAATGGAGGCTCACCTACGGCTTTTGACCTAAAAACAGTGGTTTCTGGGTTGGCTGAGTTGTAAAGGTTTACGTTAAATTCTGCAGGAGTATCACCAATTGCCGGAATTTTGTAATTAGCAGGCCCAAAGCTTGCAAGCTCACCTTTATCGTTCCACTGTAAGTCTTCGGTTGTTAACCAACCCATACCTTGTATAAACGCACCTTCTATTTGACCTATGTCGAGAGCGGGGTTTATTGAGCTGCCTACATCGTGCAATATATCGACCCGAGTTACGGTATTTTCACCCGTTAGGGTATCTACTTCTACTTCGCTTAGTGCCACGCCGTGGGCATAGTAAAAAAAGGGCCGACCTTCGCCTTTTGCTCTGTCGTAATGAATTTTAGGTGTGGCGTAATAACCCGTTGATGAAAGCGAAATGCGGTTCATGTAAGCAAGGTTTGCAAGTTCACTAAAGCTAATTTCGCCTTTACTAAATGTTATAAGGTTGTTTTTAAATTCAATGCTTTCGCTAGGGACTTCAAAGTGCCCAGTAATAAAATCAATTAAGCGCTCTTTAATTGTATTTACTGCGTTAAGTGCCGCCATTCCGTTTAAGTCGGTACCGCTTGAGGCCGCAGTTGGAGAAGTGTTTGGTACTTTGTCGGTACGGGTTGCGCTAATGCCTACAGTATCAAAATCGACACCAAAGCCATGCGCAACAATTTGTGCAATTTTAGTATTTAAACCCTGACCCATTTCGGTGCCGCCGTGGTTTAAATGAATAGATCCATCGCTGTATACATGCACTAATGCGCCAGCCTGGTTAAGGTGCTGTACGGTAAACGAAATACCGTACTTAACCGGCGTCATCGACAACCCTTTTTTAATAATAGGCGATGAAGCGTTAAAGGTTTTAATGGCTGATTTACGCGCCCAGTAGTCGCCACTTTGCTCAAGTTGTTCAATCATGTCTTTTAAAATATGTTGTTCAACTTTTTGATGATACGGGGTGATATCGCGACCTGGGCGGTATAAATTTAGCTTTCGTATTTCCAGTGGATCTTTACCTAATTTAGCCGCTATATCGTCCATTATTAGCTCGCCCATGATCATTCCTTGCGGACCACCAAACCCTCTAAATGCAGTATGGCTTACGGTATTTACCTTACAGCGATTGCCTTGTATTTTTGCTGCAGGATAGTAATAGGCGTTATCGGCGTGAAACATAGCGCGGTCGACTATCGCATCCGATAAATCGGGTGAATAACCGCAATAACCATTTACAGTTATATCCGCGCCTTCAATTAATCCGTTTTCGTCAAACCCCACATGGTAGTGGTTATTAAATGGGTGACGTTTACCGGTTAATTTAAAGTCGTCGCTACGGGCTAAGCGCATTTTTACAGGGCAACCTAAGTAATAAACTGCCAGTGCCGCTAAGCACGCCCAAGGTGCCCCTTGGGTTTCTTTACCCCCAAATGCACCGCCCATACGTCGGGTTTCTACGGTAACAAAGTTAAATGGCTTTTTAAGAATTTTAGCCACTAAGTGCTGTACTTCAGTAGGATGCTGGGTAGAGCATTGAACGTGTATCCCGCCATCTTGATCGGGTTGTGCCAGCGCTATTTGCCCCTCTAAATAAAAGTGCTCTTGACCACCAATAGATATTTCACCTTTTAGCTGGTGGTGCGCGCTATTTATAGCCTGCTGGCTGTTGCCACGATTAAGTGAATGAGGGGGTCTTACCCAGTTTTGTTTTTCGATAGCGTCTTTAATATCAAGTATGGGTGTTGTTTGCTCGCACTCTATAATGACTAAACGAGCGGCGCGGCGTGCTATTTCGTAAGTGCTTGCAACAACCACTAACACAGGTTGTCCGTGATATTGAATCTCATCGCTTGTAAGTAATACATCACCTGGAAATACCGGACCAATATCTAACTTGCCGGGTACGTCGGCTGTTGAAAAAATGCGTTTAACGCCCGCTAAAGCAAGCGCTTTACTAGTATCAACCGATTTTATAAAACCGCTCGCAACAGGCGCAAGCACTGGGTAGGCATGTAAACATCCGTGAGGCTCTGGGTTGTCGTCAGCATAATTAGCACTGCCGCACACTTGTTTAATGGCACTATCGTGGTATTTAGATTGCCCAACACTGCCGCCTTGCGCTTTTAGTTTATCCATTTCAAAGTGACGCATGAGAAATCCTCGTAATGGCAATGTTATTATTTTTATTAAGGTTGCTGTTTAAGTCCGTATTTTTATGACAAAACTCAATGCCAATACGTTGCAGTAAGTTTTTGCTTACTGTGATTCTATAAGTTGCGCTGGCGCGTACATCGCTCATTGGGGCAAAGTCGTGCTCAATTGCGGTCGCTGCATCTATAAAGCTACTCACATTTAATGGCTGACTTATTAATTGCTGCTCTATATGAGTCGCACTTTTTGGAATTGCCGCCATGCCGCCCATTGCACAACGCGCTGCGGTGATTATGTTTTGTGAATGCTCTATTGCTAAAACAAGGCACACAGTAGAAATATCATCTTCAAAACGTTTTGATATTTTATGGCACGCAAGCTTGAGTGACTTGGCGCGTTTAGGAATGATAATGGTGCTAATTACTTCATCATTTTTTAAAACTGTTTTTTTGTAATCAACAAAGTAGTCAGCCACTTTTATAGTTCGAACACCGTGTGCTGAAAGCAGTTCCATGCTGGCATTAAGTGCAATAAGCAGTGGCGCAGGGTCGCCAATGGGTGAGGCATTACCTAAACTGCCACCTAGTGTGCCGCTATTTCTAACTTGGCTCGATCCTAGTCGCTCAAAAAGCTCTTTCGATTCTGGGTAATACGCATAAAAAGTATCTACAAACTGGCTATAAGGTACTGCTGCACCAATGTGTAACATACCGTTATTATCACTCATTTGAGTAAGCTCTTTAGCTTGGCTAAGCGATATAATAATGTCGGGAAGAAGTAGGTTTTGGCTAAGTTCAATAGCAAAGTCGGTACCACCAGCAACAAGATGTGCGTGTGGATATAATGCTTTTAAGTCAACGAGCTGCTTTGCGCTTTGTGGCAAAAAGAACGTACGAGGTCCATTTTTTAAAAATGGTACATCGTCTACAGCACTTGCTTTGAGGGATGCTTTAAATTGTGTTGCAAGTTGTGAGTAAGGCTCGTTGGTGCGATCAAAGCTATACGCTTTTTCAGCAGCAAGTAAGATAGGGCTGTAACCTGTGCAACGGCATAAATTACCACCAAGCGCATGTATGACTGCTTTTTTACCAGGGTAAGTAGCGTTATTTATATAAAGCGCAAGCAGACTCATTATTATGCCCGGTGTACAAAATCCACATTGCGAACCATGGCACTCTACTAATGCACGTTGCACTGGGTGTAAATCATTTAAAGTAGGATAAAGTGCAGGTGTTACGCCTTCCACGGTCATTATATGTTTACCGTGAGCATTACCTAATAGTAGCAAGCAACTATTCATTGCTTTGTAATGCCAATGAGCGTGCCCATCTTTATTTATTTTTTCTTCACCAACTAAAATAGTACATGCGCCACAGTCACCTGTTGCACAGCCTTCTTTGGTGCCTACTTTCCCTTTTTTGGTGCGTAACCAGTCCAAAATGGTGAAACTAGGCGAACATTCTTGTACTTCAATTGGCGTGTCATTTAATAAAAACTGAATCACACAGACCCCCTCAATTTTTCTAAAGCTTTGATTTTTAAAGCTTGGCGTTTATTTTTTCTTGTTGTTTTCGCACGGTAAAGAAAAAAACTTTTTTATCTTGGTAGATGTATTGCAGGTATTATGCCGTTGTTGACCATTCGGTCAGTAAGTTTTTGTTAGCACGCTTATTAAGTAAATAATCACTAAAAAAGATGTGCACAATGAATAAATACCGCCTTGCTATGCAGGGGATGGCTAAAAACACTCCGGTTGTATAACTAACAACGGCATTACCTTAAAAATAAAGCATGGAGAAGTGCATGCCTTATTAGTGAAAACGGTGCAAGTAAAAGCACACTCATAAAAATGCTTTGCGGGGTTGTTAAACCTGACCAAGGGGACATGTTTTTTATAGGCGAGTGATGAACATTAAAAAAATGCCGATGCACGCGAATTAATTAATCACAACAGGCAGAGTTAGCATTAACTGTTTTGGGCACTGAATTGTCGGCTTTTTAGATATTACCGATATTAACGATACTACCGACATTACAAACAGTACAAACAGTACCGACATTCTATTTGGAAAAAAGCGAAGTTGGGTTTAGCTTCACCTCTGCATTAAAATACCATATTGCTCTTATGTTTGGCTTAGATACAGGCCGGCTCGATGTAGGTATTGAATACGTATATTGGAAAAACAAATTTGGCGCAGACAGGCAAAACGAGCGCAATGCAAATTTGTTAGTTCAATGCCATTTTAAATAACGTACTAAGTATTATAAAGGCTACTTTTTAGTCGTCTTTTTATTTGGGAATTATAAATAATTGAATAGATTAAATTAGTTGTGTTAAATTCGTTTTTTAAAGGAATTATAGAGACTTCGTATACATGGAATTTGAAATAGATTTTTCTACTTACTCGTTAGATGATCTTTATTCATCGGCAAGAGGCATCGACCGCGAGAAATATCCAGAGCGCGCCAAAGAGATCGATGATTTAATTCGTCAAAAAGAATTAGAAAGCCCCAATGTAGCCAGTGTATCTAAAGATATTGGTGAAAAAGCGACAAGAACGGATAGATTAATAGCAGCAATTATTGATTTAATAGTAAGCGTAGTGGCATTAATCCCGTTATTTATGTATGTAAGTATGAGCGCTTCAGAAATCCCAGCATTGTGGTTAGCTATTGCTTCTATTGCTTACGGTACAGCGACCACCATGATTTTACACGGTTACCTTATGTATAATTATGGGCAAACAATTGGTAAATATAGCCTGTCTATTCGTATCGAAAATTTAGACGGTACTAAAGCAAGTTTTACGACTATTTATTTTAAGCGCCTACTGCCTATGCAGTTACTCACTCTTGTTCCTTCAATTGGTGAACTCATTGCTGGTTTTTTTAACCCTCTTTTTATTTTTGGCGATGAAAAACGCTGTTTACATGATCATTTAGCAGGCACAAAAGTAAGCTACACAAACAAATAATTGTTTAATTAGAACTAATATTTAATTTGAAAAATATTAAAAGGTATTTATGACAACGTTAAAAAGGTATAAAAAATTACCCACCTTTAAATTATTTTATAATTTAGCGTGGACTACATTAGTAGTCGTTATTTTCTTGTTTTGGATGGAGTTTCTTACTAAAGAACCTATTTATAAACAATTTCTCATTTTATTTGGGGGTGGGCTATTAAGTGTAATTGGTAATTGGTTTTCGGCAAATAAAAAACAATCTAAAGCGATTGAAATTATAGACGGACAGTTTGAGATACTAGGCATAAAGATAAAAATATCAGACCTGCAAGAAGTACTGTATTGCCAAACTAAGCGCTTTGAACATTCGCTAAGATTTAAATTTACGAATGCAACATACCAAGATATTGAAATATCGGCTCCAGATTTAATTGATGATCTGCGCTTTTATTACTTTATGGTTGATAATGGCTTGCCGGTAAAAATGACTGACGACCGCGAACGATTTTTTAGTGAAAGTTAAAAGTAAGGTTATGAACAAAACAAGGGATGTTTAATGGTTAAAAATATTTTAGGTATAAGTGTTTTTATAACAGTCATTTTTAGCAGTACTTTAAGCGCAGAGCCATACGAAGGCTGCTATTCAATAACAGATGACATTGATAGTGCCGTTCCAATGAGGGACGAAGAAGGCGCTTTGCGTGATAAAAGCTCAGAGTTAAAAACAAGCTATATCAATATTTTTAAAAAAGAGCATCAATATTTTGCACAAGGTCTTTTATGGGGCGGAAACTTTCATGTATGTCACATAACAGCCCCGATAGAAGGCGATAGTGAACCGTTACCGCTAACATTAAAAGACGGTAAGTTGGTATTTACACAATTAGAGCCCGAATATGATACTAGCTGTAATCTAGAAATTTTATTTACAGACAAAGGCCTCAAGATTGTTGATGAAAATTATCACTGTTCAAAGTATGTATTTTACTGTGGCGTGAATGTTGGGTTAAACAATACTGAATTACCTAAAAGTGTGAACAAGTGCCCAAAAGAAGAGTGATATTTTTGTTAAGGTATTTTTTGTGACACACATGTTGTCCTACATCCCTGTAGGTAACATAAGATTAAATAGCCCCTGTAAATAAGGGCGCTGCATTCTTTAAAAACCAAACATTGTTGTAAATTTAACTTCGCAATATAAGCGCGTTAGTTACTTATAAGTAAAGACGCGCCATTAGGTCTTTCGTAAGCTTCATAATCTTGGTTTTTGTTTATTCTGTTTTCTATCTCGAGCATTATTTCCATTTCATCAGTGCTCATATACCCATTTACTTGAGTTGTAGACCACGTCATTGCTGCGCCAGCATTAGTCAGTTTTTGTGTGAAGCGGTAAGCTTGCTCTATCTCAAATACAAGGTCAGTTTTTGCTACGCTCCATCGTGCTCTTATAGGGAACCACGCATGTTTAAGTACGTCTTTTTTGCCTTTGTAGTTATCCCAAGGTGCGCTGACCATATCAGGAATTGTATATTCATCGTAAGCCCAAGAATTAGGTGGAGCGCCTCGGTCTAACGGCGTAATATGGCCACTGGTAAAGTCTTCGAATTCATTGGTAGCTGCATACTTTATTATTTTATAATCTCTTTCATCTTCGTCATCAATGCCATCGCTATCAACATACATAAAATCACCATTTTCATTTTTAAAATAGGTTTTGGTTTTATTTACGGTAATTGCAAGTGTTGGGTCAACACTGCGTAACATGGCTACAAAATCTGATACCTCACCAGGTAACTTATTCACATTATCTAACCAATAACCATCAACTAACCCATTAAATCGCTGCGCATAACCTAAAACTAAATCACGCCAAGCGGCGCCTTCATCGCCATCCCATTGTGAATTGTAATAACTTTCCCACGCCTTTTTAATTGCTATTTCGTTATCAGGATCGGTGTCGGTTATCATAGAAGGTCCTGCGGCATTTAAGTATAAGATGACTTTTTTACCAGCGAGACGATACTCTTTAATCACGTCAAAAATAATGTGTTCGTTTTCGATTGAAGGCACCATATCGGGATGAATAGCCGCTACATCAAGGTTGTTGTTATCTCGCAGAGTAAAAAGATAGGCATGAGCAGGGTGAGTAAATGATGTAATAACATGACCTACCGATGGTAAGTTTTTAACTATCTCCTTTGCTCCTGCAACCCAATCAGATGTATTAACTGTTTTATCTAATTTATAACCACCATCAATTCTTTGAGTAACACCCCAAGAGCCAGCTAACCAGCTTGCATTATTATTGCTGTATTTAGCATTATTGGCAGTTTCTTTTGCCAGTGTATTCTTGCAACCGAGCATGCTAACTGCCGTAATTGACAGTAATAAAAAGCATTTTATTAGATTTCCCATTATTGCTAGTACCTATTTTAGTTAATTCAATATTAATGTTAAAGGAGTAGTTAAATTTAAACAATAAGTAAATAGGATGGTGTTTAATGAGCGTACAATTCAATGTTTAAATCTAATAAAGCTATCAATCTAATAAATGTGTAAAAACTACACTTAAATATAATAATTTCTTTTATTACCTTGCCAGAGACTAAAAGCCTTTTACTTAAAGAGTACTTTTAAACTTTAATCTACTGATTTTTAAGTTGTTTATTTGTTAGCTTCATTTTTATTTTTTGGCATGTAAGTTGAAACAACGGCGTATACATTAAAAAAAGGAATTATGATGACAGATGAATATTTTCATATATTAAACTTAATGGGTGTCGCCTTTTTTGCAGTTGCAGGTACGTTACTCGGGTATGAAAAAAACATTGGTGGCTTTGGTGTAGTGGTTGTTGGCTCGGTCACTGCTTTGGGCGGTGGTACGCTCAGAGACTTACTTTTAAATAAGCCTGTATTTTGGGTAGAAGGACCAGACTATTTATACACAACCTATGCTGCAATAATTGTTGCGATATTATTTATTCGTTACTTGCCGCATGTAAATAATTACTATTTTTTACTGGTCGATGCAATTGGTATGGCAATATTTAATATTGTTGGTATTGAAAAATCGTTGCTGGGTGGCGCCGGAATGATAGTCGCTATAACAATGGGTACTACAACCGGTATATTTGGTGGATTAATAAGGGACGTTATATGCAGAGAAGTTCCCTCTGTAATGCGTGACGAACCTTATGCAGCGGCATGTGTAGCTGGTGGCTTAGTGTATGCTGCGTTGTTTTTGTTAGAGGTGCATTACCTTTGGTGTATTGTGGGCTCGCTCATTACTACCCTATTTTTACGACTTGGATCGTTGCATTGGGGTTGGCGCCTACAAATATTTAAGAAAAAGAAGTTAAGCAACGAAAACAGGTAACGCTACGTTACCTGTTTTAGCCCACATATGTTTATAAATATATGTGGGCTATTCATTGCTAAAAGCTACCAATACCCAAGTGCTTTCCACCAAAGCCCGCCAACAATACCCCAAACACTTAAATTAATAATACTCATAATAAAGCCCATTACCCACCAGTTTTCCATCGATACATAACCCGAACCAAAAACAATGGGTGAAGTACCCGTGGCATAATGCGTTAACGACATCATGAGTGAAGAAGCCCCAGCTAAAAGTAAACCAAGAAACAAAGGAGGTGCACCAAGTGCTAAGCCAGCTGCGTAAAACGCGGCAAACATTGCAGTAATATGGGCAGTGGTACTAGCAAAAAAGTAATGAGCGTAAAAATACACCGCTACTAATATAATTGCCGATACAATCCAATCAAACCCTAGTTGGTCAATGTTGCTCTCAACAAGTATTGAAAACCAAGATACCAAGCCTAATTTATTTAAAAAAGTAGCCATCATGACTAATGCTGAAAACCACACTACGGTATCCCACGCAGACTTTTCTTTAAGTACATCGTCCCAGCTTAATACGCCAGTAACTAATAAAACCGACAAACCTAAAAATGCCACTGCGGTAGTGTTAACTGCGTAGTCAGCCCCTAATATCATTGCAGGCACACCAGCCCATAACACAAGCAACATAGAAAAAACGCCAATCATGACCTTTTCACCGTAGGTCATAGGGCCCATTTCGGTTAATTTTGATTCTGCATAGGTTTTAGCATCGGGTGTACTTTTAACTTCAGGAGGGTAAATGGCATATACAACCAAAGGTACAAGCGCAATACACACTAATCCTGGTAAAAGAGCAGCAAGCGCCCACGTACCCCATGTAATGCTAATATTAGCACCGGTAGCATCGGCTATAAGCTTTACAATTAAAGGGTTTGGCGCAGTGGCTGTAATAAACATAGCAGATGTAATAGGGTTTATGTGATAACTCACTAAAGCAAGATAATGCCCAATTTTACGAGATGTGCCTTCCTCAGGCGATGAACCAAAGCTTGTTGCTATAGACTTCATTATTGGGTGAATAATAGCGCCGCCTCGCGCGGTGTTACTAGGGGTTACAGGTGCAATAACCAGCTCAGAAAGCGCGAGTGCGTAACCAATACCAATTGTTTTTTTACCAAATAACGAAATAAAGTTATAGCCAATACGATTTCCCAAACCGGTTTTAGCTAAACCACGAGAGATAATAATAGCAATACCAATCAACCAAATTAATGAATTAGAAAAGCCACTTAAAGCATCTTTAATCGCACCAGACGGGCTATCATTTGTTACGCCCGTTAACGCAACAGAAGTAATAGCTAAAATAGCAATAGCGCCAATAGGCATCGCTTTACCAATAATGGCAACTACAGTACCAACAAATAAGGCTAATAAATGCCATGCATTTTCGGTTACACCTTGTGGAGGCGGTACAGCAAACCAAAGTAATAAAACAATTACTATTGAGATTAACCCAGAGGTAACCTTAATATCAGTACCTTTCATTAATGCGTCCTTAAATTTTAGAAATACACGTCTTCTAAATACCGAAGAAATAATTCCATCTTACTTCATTTAATAATAAAAAAGATGATACACATCATATGAATAACTAAGAAGAGCAGTTTTAAATCATTTTATAAATAAAGTAATAAAACTCGTAAGTTGAAAATAAATAGTTAAATTAATGAACAAGCATTTACTTTTTGTTTAACTAATTGAGCTTTATAGTAAATTATTAATTTTAATTACTTAATTTGAATTATTTTATATATCTTCAAGGTCTTTGTAGGTCTTAACGAATACATGGAAATACAATGAACTTAAAATTAACCAACAACGTGATTACTTTTTTATTAGCGAGTAGCTTTTTGTTACTTGGCTTATCGTTTGCATTAGGGGCTAACCCTAATACGTTAACGGCTACGTTTAGTTTTTATGGCGTTGATTCGCTAATGTCTGTATCTGCGTTAGGTTTAATTAGTGGCTCATTTATGGTTGCTTTAGCATTCGCCACTGTGCTCGCTCGCCTTAAATTAATGAAACCTACACCAGCACTTTTACTTGCAGCAATTATAAGTTTAGTTGCATTACTTACCTTGTTTGCCAGTAACCGCTGGATGGCGCAACTTGGTGGCTTTCCAATCATTGGTAGTGGGCAGGGCATAATTAAATACTTTGCTGTAGTGCCTTTGTATTTGTTTTTATTTTATAAAGACAAACTTACCGACAAACAACACGTACTTTTAAACTTTATACCGGTTGCCATGGTTTTATTGTGGATTGGCGGCATGAAGTTTTACGAGTTTGAAGCAAAAGGTATTGTAAGTTTAGTAGAAACCTCACCGTTTATGTCGTGGTTATACACGTTATTTAGCGTACAAGGCGCATCTAACGTAATTGGCGGGTTTGATGTATTATTTGCTGTGTTATTGGGTTTAGGGCTATTTTTAAATAATAAAAAACTAATTATTGTAAGTGGCTTAGCGTGTTTAAGCGTATTTATGATGACCCAAACATTCTTATTTACCGCAACCGGTGCATTTAGTTCTTCCACTTTACTGGAACGCCTAGGGCAGTTTGTAATTAAAGATCTTTGGTATATAGCCAACCTTGTTGTTATTGCTTTTTTAATGATTTTTAAACCGGCTAAATAATATAAAGAGGGATTTTATGATCAGTTGCAACCAATACGACTACATCGAAATTGCCTGTATGCACCATTTAAGCATTGAGCTTAAATTAAAAAATGGCGATGGTGTATGTGGCGTAGCTACCGACACTAAGCGCAATGCTAATAGAGATGAATGCATTGTTATCAATGTCAGTGGCGAGCTGCAACACATTGTGCTTACTACAATTAGCGTACTTAAAGCGCGTGAGAAAAACCCATACTTTAGTGAAGTGAGTTTTGAAGTGAAGTAAGCACCTCACTCATTCGTTTTTATCATAAACATCTCAGCGAGCCTGNTGTATTAATCGGCTCGCAGCACTATTTCTATGCGGAAGTTGAGGCTTACTCCACAGCCAGTACGTTTTAGGTCAAAACTTGTTTCAACGTGTCTTTCTTAAGCCACAGTCAAGCATATATTTGTTTAATTAACTTGCCTCAAGTTATGATATTATTAAAAACTATCAATGAATATAATACCTTAAATTTAAAGTGGATTAGATACAGTTATGGCTGATAAAAAAGTTACATCTCTTGATTCTTTTAATAACTCAATAGACTTGGATGAACAGAATTCCATAGATCTCGAGGATGAAGACTTAGGTGAATCTGAAGAGGTATTTGATCAGACAGAGCCATTTGACCCAAAGAAAGTTGATGTATCTATATCTAATCCTAATTTAGGCGCAATCATTGAAAGGCTTAAATACGACGAAATAGATTTAATGCCTGACTTTCAACGATCTCCAGATTTGTGGAGTAAGCAAGCTCAAAGCCGTTTAATTGAGTCTATTTTAATTCGACTACCGATCCCTGCTTTTTATTTTGATGCCTTAAATGAAGACCGTTGGCAAGTTGTTGATGGTCTACAGAGGTTATCCGCGATAGTTAACTTTGTAAAAACTAAAAAATTAGCCTTAACTAATTTAGAATTCCTCAATGAGTACGAAGGTTTTTATTATGACGATTTACCACGATCTTTAAAAAGAAGAATTGATGAATTTCAAACATCGGTTTATCTAATAAAACCAGGGACTCCATTAGTGATGAAATATTCGCTATTTAATCGAATTAACACAGGCGGGTTAAAGTTAAACCATCAAGAAATTAGACATGCTATGAGCCAATCAGTTAAGAAGGGTATTGCTTCTAAATTTTTAACTGAAATTGTTCAAGAAAATTCATTTAAAAACGTCATAGGTAACAAAAGTAAGAGGATGTCTCATCAAGAGCTGGTGCTGAGGCACATGGCTTTTAGAATGTTTGATATATCCACGTATAAATCTTCACTCCCCAAATTTTTAGATTCAGCCATGATCAAGTTAGGCGAGCTGAGTGAAACTGAAATAATAAGGTTAAAGTCTAGCTTTTTAGATTCAATGGAAGATGCATATGACTTATTTGGTCGAGATGCGTTCAGAAGAACATTCGCAGAATCATATCAAAATCGAGTCGTTAATAAACCATTATTTGAAACAGTATCCGTGAATTTAGCGACTCTTAATTTTGAAGAGAGAGCTATTCTCAAATCAAATAGTATGCATTTTAAGCAAGAGTTTAAAAGCTTGTTACTTGAGCCTCAATTCTTAACAGCAATTACAATTTCAACAGCTAATACTGATAATGTTCAATCTCGATTTGAAGGTATGAGAAACATTATCGAAAAGTATTCAAAGAGGATTTTTTAATGTTAGAACGTCTAAGCTTATGTAACTTCAAATCAATAAAAGAAGCTACTTTTGATTTAGAAAATCTTACCTTGTTTACAGGTTTAAATGGTATGGGGAAATCTTCGGCTCTTCAATCATTATTGCTACTTCGCCAGTCGTTTGAAAAACATATTTTCCCCAGTACAGGTTTGTCCTTAGCCGGTGATTACGCAAGTATTGGTAATGGAAAGGATTTGCTTTTTAGTGATGGTGAGGATGAGTTTGTAGATATTGAATTATACTGGTCTAATAATACAACTCTTAAATCCAGATTTTTATATTTTGAAAATTCTGATATGCAGCCATTGGATGAAAAAAATAGCTTGTTAAGTCCTAATGTTTTCGAACAGGCGTTATTTACTTCATCATTTCAGTATTTATCTGCAGAAAGAATTAGTCCTAAAAGCATTTATTCTGTTTCTGAGTATGCTGTTAATAAGAAACGTTCGCTTGGAAAAACCGGTGAATATACTGCGCATTTCTTAGCTGAACATGGCGATGAGAAAGTCTCAATTAACGCTTTAATGCATCAGAACTCTATTTCCGATAACTTAATTGGCAGTTTGAATGCATGGATGTCTGAGATTACACCCGGTACTAAAGTTATCGCAAAATTAATACCTGAGATTAATCAAGCTAGCTTACACTATCAATTTGAAACAGACACCGAATTAACCTCTCAATTTTCACCCCAAAACACTGGATTTGGTTTAACTTATGTTTTACCTGTAGTGACAGCTATTTTAAGCTCAAAGCCTGGTGATATGTTATTAATAGAGAATCCTGAATCTCATTTACACCCATCAGGGCAGTCGACAATTGCAAAGTTAATTGCTTTAGCGTCTCAAAATGGAGTGCAGGTGCTGGTTGAAACTCATAGCGACCACTTTTTAAATGGTATCAGGACATCGGTCAAAAATAATTGTATTGAATCAGATAATGTGTGTATTTATTATCTTTACCGTGATGAGAATAGTTCTGAGCATAGTGCTAGAGTCGAAGAAATTAGAGTAGAGCCATCAGGTAGGATTAGTCATTGGCCACCAGGTTTCTTTGACGAATGGGATAAAAGCCTAAACTCTTTAATTATTGGTAATTAATAAAACGTGAATAGTCTTATTTTTAATGATGCCTCATTACCATTTTTAAGTAATGAAGATTGCTTAAATAACATCGATACTTTTTTTGAAATCATATTCTATATTAATGAGAAAAATGTAAATTTCAATAAAGTAGATGAAAAACTGGGTGGGTGGAACTCTTATATTTATGCAGAAGGATTTGAATTTGGTAAGTGGCTAAATCAAATAGATGATATTGAAAGCAGTAGACTAATTAAAAGTGTTGTTGCTAATGTACCGTGTCCTCTTATTGTTAATAATAACCCAATTGAAGATATTATATTTTCGCTTAAAAGTGATCAAGATATTGAAGTGACTGCATTGGGAGTTGCTTCTATCTTAAATTCTTACTGTGTTAGTTTTGCATCAAGTATACATTGGAAATCAAATTCAATTGATGTTTTAAAACATTGGGACGATGATGGCTCAATAAAAATTGAGAGTACAACCGTTGATAACATATTCTCACTTGAGCAAATCGATATTTTTTTACATAAAATCATAGAAACTAAAAAATCGAATAAGGATTATCTCAAAACATTAGACATCAAGGATAATAAAGAGTACCCAAATATTATTTTTTGTACGTCAGCATTAAAAAATTTAACAGCTATTTCAATCACCACAATTGATTTTAAAAAAATTATATATGCTCTGGATCAACTCGATCTTGCTATAAAGCAATCTAATTGCCTTGAAGATTTAATTGAAAATTCAGAATTGAATATGTCATTTGAAAGTGTAGAAACAATGAAATGTGCAAAACATGCCCGAAAGAGGTGGTTTAAACATCCTTTCTTAGGTGACTCACTTTTTGAATTACACGTTAAAAACTTTCAAAATGGAAAGAGAATGCATATATTGGCGGACTATCATTCAAAAACAGTATCAATTGGTTATTTCGGTCTTCATTTATCAACAGTTAAATATTGAATCGTATTTTTATATGTACTAAAAAATCAATTACCCTTCGAATGAAAAATTAGGATGAAATCCATTCTGATTTTTACGTAAATTATCAATAATAGCAGTAGGTTAGGTTAAATGTGTGAAATTGCATCACGTAAAAAGCTGAACTACATTGACAAGATGAAAGTAAAAAGAGATAGCGCGATAGGCGGCAACAATTTTTATTAAAGAATGGTAAACGACTCGGCTGTATAGAATCTGCTTCAAATTAAATACGGAATATTACGGTAAATAAAGGCGTGAATAAATTGACTTTACGAGGTTAAACAAAAGTGAATGCCTTTACTTTATTGTGCGGCAACTGTATTGCCTTGTTCATAATATAGAAAAGCTGCAAAACACGATGCATTAAGAAGGGTAAGCCATCTTACTCTAAATAAAAGCCACTCAAACACCCGTAATCCCTTCCAAAACGCCAATTAAAACAATATCAAACACTTCTATATTCTGCGTAAAAATACAGTAATCAATTGAACCAAAATAGGAACTCAGCTATGGTTTGTTTATCAATAAAAATAAATAAAAAACGAGTTAATCTACAGGCTCGTTAGGCTACAGGGAAAGTAATGAGCAAATTAATTAGGACTGACGAAGAGCATGGAGCTTGGTATCCTGTTCCAATCTCAAAACTTGAAGCCTATATGGCAAAGTATATAGAATCTGGTCATGCATACAAAAACTCATATACATTGAAGAAAGACCTCGCTTACAACTTGCAATACCTTCAGTTTCAATATCGGATAATTCTTGATATTAAACTCAGTTCGGTTATTTACACTCAGACAATAAAAACTATCATCCTTGTTAGCTGCAGTATTATCGAATCATTGCTTCATTACTCCTTGATCATTAAGGACGTCCATTCTAATACAGAGTGGAGTCAAAAAGCCCTGTTCAAAGGGAATCAAAAGAAGCTTGATGGTGAGTTTGTCAGGATCGACACAACCATATATTCAAAGCTATCCAAAAAGCAGCTAAAACATATGACTTTCGACGCAATGATTAAATCTGCTAAATCCCATTCGATATTTGGCTCCAGAACACTGATGTATGAAAGACTCGAAACACTAAGAATACTCAGAAACAGGGTCCACTTACAACCGTCTGACGACAAGTTTGGCACTGACTGGATTGTATTTACTACTGATCGTCTAAATGAAACATTTAGTGTGATGTACTCAATACTAACTAGTAGCCTATTTAAGCCAACGAATACTGAAAAACAATATTTTGAGTACCTGAGTAAGCAGTATGGAGCCTAATAAGCTGCTATGTTTTCAGGGAAGATTGGTGCATGATTAAAAAGATTGGACTAACTATCATTGGGGTAATGTTCCTTACTATATATGCTGGTCTTGCTAGTAAGATTTTCTCTGATGGAGACAATACTGTGCATTATGACCAGAATGAATTTATGTTTGGTAGTTATACCTTAATAGGTTCATTTATCTCTATGACCATAATTTTACTTATTATGTGTAACTATCTAATTGATGTACTATTTTAAAAGAAATAACTATCGGCTATTTGGTTTAACAGAAAACCTAACAACACGCCCTGAGGTGGACGACTAGTAAAATTTAGCTATTAATTGCAAATTTTAAAAGTGGTGAACCTCTGCGTTTTAAGGGCGCTAAATACGTCGATTCATCGTAGGGTGTATTCGTTTTCCAACACCTAAATACAATCCTTATCCATTTAAATGCCAGTGATCTAATAATGCTGTTATGCGGCTTACCCTTGGCTTTTTGTTGCTCATAATACGCTTTAGCCCAAAACGAATAACGAATAGAAAAGCCTGCCCATTC
>NZ_AUTQ01000053.1 GCF_000498095.1 Pseudoalteromonas sp. TB64 | reverse complement strand
AGCTGCGATTAGCGTTGTGTATCCACATATGAACTCAATTGGTGGCGACAGCTTTTGGCTTATCGATAACCCAAACCAAAAAACGCCCACTGCTATTGACGCCTGCGGCCGCGCAGCAACTAATACAACGGCCTATAACACGCTCACGCAAATACCAGAGCGCGGCGGATTAAGCGCACTAACTCAAGCGGGTACAATACGCGGTTGGCAAAAAGCGCTTGAACTAGATGAGCACGCAGCACTACCACTGTTAAACATTTTAGCACCCGCTATTGAGCTTGCTCGCGAGGGCTTTACCGTTACAAAAAGCTTGCAAGCAGGCTGCGAAAAGCTAGCCGCTGCTAACAATACTAATAACGCGTTTAAAAACCTCTACATACCCAATGGCAAGCCCTTACAAGCAGGTCAACATTTTAAAAACCCTAAACTTGCTGCAACGTTTGAATACCTAGCAAAACATGGTTTAAACGCATTTTATGAAGGCGCACTTGCTAACTCATTTGCCGCCGACTTAGCAAAAGCAGGCAGCTCAATCACCGCAGGTGATATTGCAAATACAAAAGCTGAGGTAGTTACTGCGCTAAATGCTAACTTATCAGGTATTGATTGCTACAACTTACCCGCGCCAACACAGGGCGTGCATTCACTACAAATAATTGGTGCCGTAAATAAGTTAAAGCATTTAGCTAAAACCGATGCCGACTGGACGCACTTAATTGTTGAGGCAACTAAACAAAGCTTTACGCATCGCCCTACCCTTTGGGCTGATCCTGAAGTATTAAGGGATGATTATAAAAACGCACTAACTGATGATCGCTTAAGTGAACTTGCTAACAATATTGATATGAGTAAAGCCAAAAAATGGCCATTTAACGCAGAGCCTGGCGATACAGTGTGGATGGCAGCAAAAGATAAAAACGGGCAATTAGTAAGTTTTATCCAAAGTATTTATTGGGAGTTTGGCAGCGGAATATTAATGAGCGAAGGCGGTTTTGTGTGGAATAACCGAGGTTTAAGCTTTAGTTTAAGCAATGAAGATATTGATGCGAGTAACAATATTAACGCCCTTACGCCAAATAAAAAGCCGGCTCATACACTTAACCCAGCAATGGCAAAGTTTAGCGATGGTCGTCGCCTTGCTTACGGAACAATGGGCGGAGAAGGGCAACCACAAACCCAAGCCGCTGTTTTTACAGGTTATGCATGGCGAAATAAGTCAATAAACCAAGCAATTAGCGACCCTCGGTGGTTACTTGGAAGAACATGGGGCGATACAAGTACAAATTTAAAAATTGAAGAAAGTTTAGCGTCTCATATAGAACATGAATTAAATCAACGTGACCACGATTGGGTAAGCGTTGATAATAATAACGAGATGATGGGGCACGCTGGGGCTATTTTAGATACACCTACAAGCCTTGAAGCTGCAACAGATCCTCGTTCAAATGGACGTGCAACAGTAACTACAGCAGGAACACAATGTCAGAAATAATTAACCAATGGCCAATAGTAGTGGCCTTAATAGCAACCGGTATTTTTGCTGGTATTTTAGCAGGACTATTTGGCGTAGGCGGCGGTATTGTTATCGTGCCTGTACTGTACTTCCTGCTACAAGGTTTTGGCGTAAGCCCAGAGTCGGCAATGATGATAGCAACCGCCACATCACTTGCCACTATAGTACCTACCTCGCTTTCATCTATTCGCTCGCATCATAGCAAAGGGAATATTGACCTTGCACTAATAAAATACTGGGCACCGTTTATATTAGTTATGGCGGTAGTCGGTAGTATTATTGCTCATTCCGTTCGCGGTAACGCATTAGTGCTCATGTTTGCCTGCATTGCCATTTTGGTAAGCCTTAATATGTTATTTAGAGCCGGCGCACCCGCGCTTGTAAAACAACTGCCAGGTAAATTTGGTCAAGGCGTTATGGCAAGTATTGTAGGTGGTTTGTCGGTAATGATTGGCATAGGCGGCGGTACTATTGGCGTACCTATGCTAAACGCATTTAATGTACGCGCCCATGTTGCAGTAGGTACTGCGGCCGTTTTTGGTTTATTGATTGCACTACCGGGTGTTATTACCTTATTAAGTATTGGCACAACACCAACCGATGCTCCCCTAGGTACATGGGGGTTGGTTAACCTCCCTGCCTTTTTTCTTATTATTCCGCTGACTATTTTATTTGCGCCTATTGGCGTAAAAATTGGTAGCAAGCTGGATCAAAAACAACTAAAACGCGCTTTTGCCGTTGTCTTAATGATAACCGGCATTCGCATGCTCATTCAGACTCTGGGAGCCTAAAATATGTTTAATAACACGCAAGTTCAAACCTTAAACCCACCACAGCGTTTATTAATGGGACCAGGTCCTATTAATGCAGATCCTCGTGTTTTACGTGCTATGTCGGCGCAACTTATAGGTCAATACGACCCAGTAATGACCGGTTTTATGAACGAAACCATGGCGCGTTACCGCGAAATTTTTAAAACTAAAAACGAATGGACCATGCTAATAGATGGCACATCGCGCGCAGGGATCGAAGCCGTATTATGCTCAATTTTACGCCCAGGCGATAAAGTACTAGTGCCAATTATGGGGCGCTTTGGGCATTTACTGGCTGAAATAGCAGAACGCGTTGGCGCAAAGGTACACACAATAGAAGTACCGTGGGGCGAAGTATTTACCCCCGAACAAATCGAAAAAGCCATTGTTGATGTAAAACCCCATGTACTTGCCATGGTACAAGGCGATACATCCACCACCATGAACCAACCTCTTGAGCATATTGGCGATATTTGCCAAAAGCACGATGTACTATTTTATTGCGATGCCACCGCATCTATTGTGGGTAACGAACTTCCTNCCTGCCGATGAGTGGAAACTCGATGCACTTTCTGTTGGCCTACAAAAGTGTTTAGGCGGTCCTTCTGGGTCAGCGCCATTAACACTAAGCGACAAATGCGCTGAGTGGATCCAAAAACGTAAAAAGGTAGAAGCTGGTATTCGCACAGCCGATCATATCGACGGCACAGAGCCCTTTGTGCGCTCTAACTATTTTGATTTAGGTATGATCATGAATTACTGGGGAGAGGAGCGCCTAAATCATCATACCGAAGCCACCAGCATGCTGTATTGCGCCTCAGAATGCGCCCGCATAGTAATTGAAGAAGGCGTAGATAACTGCGTAGCGCGCCACAAATTACATGGCGATGCCATGCTAACGGGCATTCAAGCACTGGGCTTAAATGTATTTGGCGATTTAACGCATAAAATGAACAACGTACTGGGTGTTTATATACCCGAGGGCATTAATGCCGATCACGTACGCGGACAAATGCTAACCGATTTTGGAATAGAAATTGGCACCTCGTTTGGACCACTTCATGGCAAAATTTGGCGTATTGGCACTATGGGCTACAACGCCCGAAAAGATACCGTACTACAAACACTTGCCAGCCTAGACGCTTGCTTGCATGCCAATGGCTACAAANCCGCCATTGCCGCCCTCGCTCACTATAAATAAAAAAAGGATTTAGCATGACGATTGTAAGCCCCCTTTTAAAGCCTTTGTTAAACAAAGAACTTGCTGATGAATACGCAACACGCGCTTTATCTCGCTGTAAAACCCTCAGCACACTATCGCAAATGCAAGGTGGTATTCACCGCGTGTACTTATCAAAAGAGCACAAAGAGTGTAACGCCGTTACTGCATCATGGATGGTTGAGGCAGGCATGCAATCGTGGCAAGACGAAGTGGGCAACCTTTGGGGGCGACTAAAATCATCAAACCCACATGCTAAACGTTTAATTATAGGATCACACCTCGACACAGTTCCAAATGCAGGTGCGTTTGATGGTGTTTTAGGTGTACTACTAGGGATAGAAATTGCAGCACTTGCAAATAAGCTTAAGCTCGACCTGCCCTTTCATTTAGATGTAGTGGGCTTTTGCGATGAAGAAGGCACCCGCTTTGCCACAACTTTAATTGGCTCAAAAGCCCTCGCTAACGAATTTGACCCACAGTGGCTAAACATTGAAGACACAAACGGCATAACTATGCGCCAAGCCATGCTCGACTTTGGCTTAAATCCCAACGACTACGCAAAAACCGCACTAAATAAAAGCGAATTACTAGCTTACTGGGAAACTCATATAGAGCAAGGTCCGGTACTCGAATCGGTAAATCAGGCGTTAGGCGTTGTAACGGCCATTGCAGGGGCAAAGCGCGCCATGCTTACCCTAACAGGCCAAAGCGGTCATGCAGGCACTACGCCTATGAACTTACGTCAGGATTCGTTAGCAGGCTGCGCCGAATTAGTAACCGAAATTGAAAAACTAGCAAACAATGCTAAAAATGGCGAAGTTGCAACCGTAGGGCAAATACAATCTCGCCCCGGTGCAACAAACGTGATTGCAGGTAAAACAACCATAAGCCTAGACGCACGTGCACAAAGCGACACCGATCTCGCTAATTTACTAAGCGCCATACAAAGCAGCGCTCAATCTATAGCAAGCAAACGCAATTTAACACTCGATTGGCAATGGACGCATGCCGCTGATGCCGTTGCGTGCGACACCACTATTCAACATTTATTCACCAATGCATGCAAACTCAATAACCAAGCATCGCCTTCACTTGCCTCAGGCGCTGGGCACGATGCAATGGCAATCGCTCCTATTTGCCCCGTTGGCATGTTATTTATACGCAGCCCAGGCGGTATAAGCCATCACCCAGCAGAAGCGGTTATAGACCGCGATGTAACAAAGGCACTCAGTGTAATGTACAGCGCGCTCGTACTTTATGTAAAAGGGTTTGAGTAATTTTAAGCAAGGGAATAGCTATAAACTTTATTGATGAGGTACTTGGTTGTATGTATTTAAAATAAAGGCACTTATTTTAAATACATACATAAACAATTATATCGCTAAGCGAGCAGCTAGGCTTCTCAAAGGGTCAGCTAACATTACTAGCGCTAAACAAAACATGATTAAAAACCCGCTTTGTTTTTTCCTGTTAGGGTGTTTTTTTACCATTAAGTAAAGCGATATAATTACTGATATAAAAATTACAAACATGAACCAAAAGCCTAAAAACAGCTCAATCACATCTGCAATACCATAAGGCTCATTGGGCTCTAAATACATAGAGTTATAAAAGCAATAACGAAATAATGGCATTAATATAAACGATATAAGATTAAGCCATACTAAAATTTTAATGATTCGCATCCTGCTAACTTCTCCCTATGTAGTAATCAACTAATTACCTTGAGTACAATCAAAAATACAAGACGTAAATACAAGTGATAGGTAAATCACAAAAAATACTTTTTTATACAAAGTCATCGCTAGCTCACTATCATCATTCATTTTTAATAAACTTTAAATTAAACATAAGAGATTTTTTCAAAATAAATCATTACTACAAGCTAAATTAAGTTTGCTAGTGTGCTGATAAACGAAGCAGTCAACCGTATATGCGCATTCTTAAACAGCTTACGTTACGTTTATTGTGCGGTTCTTTGTTCAGCTAAACTTAAACGTTTATGTGAGCTGTAAACATACTGCTTTGCGTTATTTATAATTAAATATGCATCTATTTCTACAGAAATTAACGTTGAAACTGGATAGATTTCTAAAATGCCAATATCGCCAATACTGGCAGATAAAAGCGCTATTTTACGATTTGCAAAAAAACTGGCGTTTTGATCACGAATATCACCATTAACATACAGCTTTATCCCTCTAATCCATGAGTTAACAACGTTAATATCGTGCCCTTTAACTTTGAACTGAAACTCTTTTCTCATATTAAAACTCCATTTATTGAAAACATATAACACTTTGCCAAGCACTAATGAATGGCTATAATTGCGAGTAACAAGCTAAAATCAGCGAGTAAATAATCAGCTACTTAGCCATTACGTTTTTTGCTAGCCCCTTGCCAAAGATAGAGTCTGTTTAAATACATTAAAACTAAAACAAAAGGTATAGGAAGAATTAGCAAGACAGAAATTAAAACATTAGGAGTGTCTGGTGAATTAACTAATGTAAAAACAATAGAAGACAACCCAAAAAACAAGCCCCATTTTAACCATAAAGGTTTCATTGTTTTTGCACTCTTCTCAAGGGAATTATTTAATAACTGAGCCGCTGAAAAAAAACCAAGCCCTCCTGTAACAACACTAAAAACAATACCAAAAAATCGAGTGTAGTCACCTATAAACAGCAATATTATACTAAAAATAGACCCATATATTAAAAATAAACCAGGGACAAAAAACACTAATACAAAAATTATAGTAAACAATGTCTTCATAAGCTTTCCTTAGCAATTAACGGGGTGTATTAAGCCTAAAAGTGGTTTGTCATAATTTGTGGCACTCTCTACGGCTTAGTTTAAAGTGCTTCTTATATTTTACGTTAGAGCTACGATTATAAATATTAAAACTTGAATTTAGCACAATACTAATAATGCGCAGCTCCAATAAGGTGTGATTTTTTAAGTTATCTATCCCGAAATTAATGCAGGTAAAACGATCCAAAGAGAAAAAAACCAACATCGCAATACTCAATAATGCCTCACGGTTATTTTAATTATTCAAATTCAGTTAAGTAATAATGCAATGCTCTGCCTTGATATTCCAATAAAATAAGCAATACAATAATCACAAATGGCAAAAAGAAAAGCCTGACCCTGACGAGCTACTAAAAAGTCAACACACTCTTATACTATATGAGCAGGCTAATTTTAAAGAGCTCCACCCATAACTTTGCCCTTTTGAAAATTTTACTCTCATACTTACCAAATGATCTTCATTTCTCCACGACAGACCATTTTGAATCAAACTCGGTGTATTCCTATGAACAGTTACATTTGAAATATGCTCGTCGTGCTCAAATATCAGAGATTGATTTCTGTTATAAAACAAAACGATAACTAACGCCTCACCTAGCATTGCTTTAAGCCCTTTTACTAAATTACTTTGTGGTGCATTAACAAGTTGATAAGCAATTTTATCTGAGATGAATTCTAAAGCTTCTCGATGATCTAATTTATTATCTTTAAAATCTTTTTTTGCCTCATTAACAAGTGAGGAAAGATGCCTCTGATCGAGATTAAAATAAGTTGAACTCATTATTTTACCAATCCCCGGATTTTTACAGTTAATTTCTCCCGTATTTTTAGCCATAGCTTTAAGCGAAATAGGCTCAGTAACATATTTTCCAGACACATTAAGCAAAAGCTCTAAATCAGCGGTATCTAATCGGTTTTTTAAATAGTTTTCAGGAACTAGCTCTATTGATTCGATAGTGTGTGACCCATACTTATCGATGATAAAATTAGCTAATTCTTTAGTAGCTTGTACCACCGATAAAAGAATATCATCTAGATCTTTATTCGGGACATTTTCCGCATATGTATTAAACATATTAATGAAATTATTTTTATCAACTTGCCTTATAGCATCATTATCACTGAGAAACTGGAAATAAAAAATGGCTTCAGCACATTTTCCAATGGCATTGCTATCACGGGATTTAATGTCAATGAGCATCCTGTTAGAGATAGCATTTTTAAAAAGTGAAATTGAATTTCTATTCTCCGAAACTGTAGTGTCTTTATCTGAGGATTTTGCAAAGCTGGTCGCCAGCTTGATTGAACTTGTAGGGTTACTTTCAAACTTAAAGCGAAGTAGCAGTGTTATTTTATCAGAGCTAATACCAAGAGAATTCATCCCGACTTTTGATATACTGACCTTTTTGATGCTACCAATTTTAACTAAAAATTCTTCTACTCTGAGCAGCTCGTCATCTCGGTATCGTGTGACTACATTAAATGAGTCAGTCATAAATAAAGTATTAAAAGCACTCTCAATTGAGCCGCTATTACTGTTGTACTCTTTTAAAAATAAAAAAAAGCATTTCTCTCTTAATTCATAAAGTAACCGCGACCGATATTTGTCTATGTTTTTTTCGAATTTTGAGTAGTTACATCGTACAATTTTCTTTAAATCACGAATCGACATTAAAGGATCAGGTTGTACACCCACAGTGGTAATAATACCTTCTAAGTAATCACGATAAACATCCTCAAAATCTTTATTAAATTCAGTTTGTAAATCTAAAGAGCCAAAGTATTTTTCAATAAAACTTTTCGCCCCTAAATTTTTAGGCTGTATTAGTTGATTATTTTTTATTTTGTATAAGTTAACTAATACAGTTTCGCCTCCAGGTTTAACTAAAGTTAAATCTGAGTGTTGATCTGGTCTTTCATATTCAAACTTGCTAATTACGGATTCAAATGTAGGCTGCTTATCAATAATATATAATGCTGTCGCGCCACTAATTGAACTTTTATCAGGCATTAATTCTCCTTGTAAATATTCATTTAATGCTTGAGCAACTTTAATTACATGCTTGTCACCAATCTGCCTTGGTTTATAAAAGTGCATAGTTTAATTTCCATTAAAGATAATATTACTACTGAAATTATGCTCAATGAGATAATATTAAGATGAATATACTCGTTATTTTCTAACTTGTTAATATTCATATCAAGGTATATTGTTATTCAGGGTTGTCATCGGGGTATATATATTTTCTGTGTTCCATTTGATGAAACCACTGTCGTTCTGATTAAAAATGAAATGTCGAATTCATGAGTTAACAACGTTAGTATCATGCCCTTTAGCTGTTGAACTGAAACTCTTTTTTCATCTTAAAACTCCATTTACTGAAAACGTATGGCATTTTTACAAGCAACAATAATAATTAGAATTAATACTATCCTAATTTTAGCTATGGTTAAATAACAGACAAAAGTGAGCGGAGATGTAATTTGTTAATTTTAGCCATTGTCGATTTTTTATGTTGTTACTTTATACCGCTCATATTTTTTATAATGCTCTGTGCATTTCATTAAGCTTGCAGCTTTTAACATGTGCTTCCAAAATTTAACTCCAGGGCTAATATTGTTTACCATTACACCGTCCAACTCCTCCATAGCCAGACGTAATTCATTTACAGATAAATACTCTAAAAAATCCTCTTCGCAATAACCAAAATCCGACTCTATGATACTAGATGGTAAAAGTGTATATGCTGCTAGTAACTCAACTGATATCAACGCCCAATTATGAATTGTACTCATAACTCTCCTCGCAACATAGCGAGTAAGTATATTAACCCGCTTTTTATTTGTGCTTATTGATAAACAAAACATAGCCGGATTTCTATTTTGGTTCAATCGTTTACTGTATTTCACACAGAATATAAAAACGGGTTTAGTCGTATTTTAATTGATTTCTAGAAGAGCTAATAGCCATTTCATTAGTATAAAACGGCTTATAAACCCCTGTAGAGCGAAAGCATAGTTTATAGTTTATTCGATGGCGATAACTTTGAATGGTTAAAACTTTAATTCTGATTGAGGCAAGATTTGCCCATTTTTTAGGTTATACGTGAGGCTTATTAAGCAGTTATATTAAGCCTGTATGTACCAATATTTTAACGTTCTAACGCTGCAAATACAGACAAACCTATTTGTTCTGCAAGTTTAGCTGGAACGGCATTACCTAGCTGCCTCATGACTTCTCCCCACGAGCCTTCAAAAATATAATCATCTGGAAAAGCCTGAATTCTTGCACTTTCGCGAACAGTATAATATCTAACACTACCATCCTCATAACGAATCATATTCTCTCCACCAGGCACTCCATGCGCCCCTGCTTTAAGTGCTTTTGATGGCTCATCTATATAGCTTCCGGTATGACCAGGGTAAATTTTAGCCCCACTTTTAAAAACATGCTGATTATAGTTACTCGCATCTTTATGTTCGCAATCTGGTAAATCATATAAAGCATCGCGTACTGTTACCCAAGGTAGGCTTTGTGGTTTTAATAAATGATATTTTTTTCGAATATTATCCACCTTTTTTAACATTTTACCTGCTGCTATTTGGATAGGTAAGTTATGCCGTGTCCAATAATCACCCGAAATCCATTTATCCCAAATTAAAGATTCTTCTGAGTGGGTAGGTTTAGGAAAGGTCCAATCAGGGTCAATGTCTGAGCGAAAGCCAATAAAAAAGAGACGTTCTCGTTTTTGAGGAACACCATAATCAGCTGCATTAACAAGTTTGCAGGTTACTTTATATTCGAGAGGGTGGTCAGTGTGCGCGTTATGGCGCTCTAATCTAGACTTGTGCTTTTCCCAAGGCTCATTGATATTTTTTGTAACCGAAGGATATTGAAGCTGTAAAGTAATATACTCTAAATAAGCAGAAAATGACTTTCTCATCAGCCCCTTAACATTTTCAAATATAAAAGCTTTTGGTCTTTTTTCACGAATTGCTCTGATTGCTTGAGGAAACATATCTCTGGAGTCTTCATTTCCTTTAGCTTTACCACCCAAGGAGAAAGGCTGGCAAGGTGGACCTCCAGCTATTAAATCAATACCGCCGGTCACTTTCTTATAATCAAAATTTACGACACTGCCTTCATACAAATGTCTTCCAAAATCAAATACACTATTTGCTCGAATTGTTTTGCAAGCGTTTTTATTTAGCTCAACGATCGCTTTATGATGAAAGCCACTTTTAACCAAACCAAGCGCTAATCCCCCGCCACCTGAAAAAAGCTCAATAGAATTCATATAAACCTTAAACTGTTTTATTCAAAGCTAAATAATAACATTTGCCTTGCCATGAAATATGTAAAAGTAGACTTTAAAATAATATTCCACTGTATTTACAATAAATAACCCTCTACGTTTGGCTTCTATTTTTTTTCAGAGGGCATTATCCAGAGGTTACCTGTAAAATAAATATCGGCTTTAAAGACGGTTATGATACTTTTAAAACCTTTAAGTATTAAGATTATTGTTAGTTTAAAACGCCATGTATTGTTACCCACATAATACAAAGGAAAAAATAGACATACTTTACTATTTTAACGGAGAACAAAGATGAAATTTTTATTTAGTTTATTGACTATCTTCTTAGTCTTTTTTTATGGGTGGGTTTATTTTTATGTTCCAGAGTTGATTGAACTATCCAGAGCAGCTGAAATAGAGTTCGCTCAAGTACAACTATTAATTATTAACTTTAGTTATCAATTACATTCTCCATATTCCATTTTTTACACACTATTACCTTTAGGGTTATTTTTAATCACTATTTTATTATTTCACAAAAATAAACGTGAAAATAATACAGAGCTAAAACACAGCAAGCCATGGATAGTTTGGCTAAGTAGAGCCTTTATTTTATTGTGTGTAGGTGTAATGGTTATCATCATATATGGATCAGTATTATGGGTTCAAAAAATCTGAATTTAGATACATAACCTTTAGCTTAGTAAAAATCAAAGAGCGTACCTTCTTTGATTTTAAACACGGCAATCATCGTAAAAAAGTTCGTACACATAAGGAACATAATAATCGTTTATTTTATCGAGCTCGCTATCTTCAAAATTGATTCGATGATTAATGATTTATCTGGTATTGCGCAGGCTAAACTAAAATATAAAGACATATTTATTCTCTTACCTACTATACGATAAGCTTTAAAATATGAAGATAGTTGGTTCATAACACCTACGTTATAACGAGCCTAAAATTAACCCATCTTTAATTTATTTTTATTAAGAAATAAACCATAGCCGAGCCCCTCTTTTGGTTCAATAGTTTCTGTAATTAGCAAATAATAAGCAGGTAACAAACAGCCCACGCATGATGCTAATTATGAATGCAGTTTAAATTAGTATTGGTTGAAATTAGACTCGTTTTTCACCAACAAAAAATAATATTAAAGCATTACATATTTTAATTTTTTTAATTACAATGCACTCCTATATACCGCCTCATCATTTCGCTGAAGTAAGGATTTTAGTAATGCTCAGTTTTTCAAAAAAATTATATTTAGGGTTTTCATTTGTTTTGATCCTATTAGCTTCAGTTAGTATCACAAGTTACGTTGCTCTAACCTCAGCTTCTAGCGGCTTTGGTGATTATAGATCTTTAGCACGGGCTGCTAATGCGGTCGGACGAGTGCAAGCAAATATGTTGATGGTACGTATGAGTATGAAAGACTTTATTGCTTCTTCTGACGAAAAAGATAAACAAAGTTTTGACTCCTATTTTAGCAAAACGGAACAATTCATTACTGAGGCTACCACTTTAATTAAAAATCCAGAGCAATCGAAAAAGATTAAACAAGTTGATGTTTTACTAAATCAATACAATCTTGCTTTTGAGAAAGTTGTTACTTTGAAAAAAGAACGAAATAAATTGGTTAACGACGTATTAAACGTAAAGGGAGCTTTAATTGAAGAAAATTTGACGAAAATGCTTATTTCGGCAAAAAATGATGGGGATATTTCGGCGGCTTATAACGCCTCTTTAGCAACACGAAATTTATTGTTAGCACGTGTATATGCGTTAAAATTTTTAGCCTCTAATATGCAAAGTGATGCGGAACGTGTAGTAAAAGAATTTGCTGATATGAAAGCCACATTAAGCATATTGAATAGTGAGTTAAAAAACCCTGAACGCAGAGCACAGCTGGAAAAAACAATTGAAAACAGTACGGTATACCAACAAGCTTTTGACGATGTAGTGAACGAGATATACAACCGTAATAATATTATTAACCAAACATTAAATCGTATTGGGCCAATCATTGCAAAAATGACAGAAGAGCTTAAATTATCAATAAAAGAAGCTCAAGATACTTTAGGTCCAAAATTACAACAAAGTAATGCTACAGCTGTGATATTAGTTGAAGTGATTGCCGTTATTGCTATTTTATTCGGTATTTTTATTGCTGTGTTTATTACACGCTCAACCCTTGCTAGCTTAGGTGGTGACCCAGCGGTTGTAACAAATATTGTTAGACGAGTATCAAAAGGAGATCTAGCAACAGATTTACCAAATAATAATGAATTAGATACAAGCCTATATGCGGCTGTTCGTGAAATGGTTAAAAGTTTACAAAGCAAAGCCGGACTAGCTCGTAAAATTGCTGATGGCGATCTCTCTGCAAAAGTCACATTAGCATCAGATAAAGATATTTTAGGGCAAGCATTACAGGATATGGTTAAAAACCTAAATTCTATATTAGCTAACATTCAAAGCGCAGGGGATCAAATTGCGGCAGGTAGTTCACAAGTATCTAATTTTAGTCACGCCCTTGCCGATGGTGCAAACCAACAAAAAGACAACTTACAAACAATTGCTGCTGCCTTAGAACAATTATCAGTACAAACAAGTGAAAATGCACTCAGCGCAAAAGAGGCTAATAATTTTTTGCTAAAATATGAAACAAAGCAAAACCTAGCAAATTGCTTTTAGTCCAGCTCGGTTGGTTTTTAAGGTGCAGTTTACTCATAATTATTGCGAATAAATGCCCATACTGCAGCTATTTCTCCACTATACCAATATTCACAACCATCAGCAGGATTCCATAAAATAGCTGATGATTTTTCAGCTACCCAACCCAGTAAATTGCCAACACTGTCATCCCCAAACCACAATATACTTTCAAATTTAGCTGGATACCACTCTTGCTCCCTAAGCCACTTATTTAGAGTAATTACACCGCACCTATCGGGATCAATATCGTTGAGTGGTAAAACAAACCAAACTCCAACTTCATCTTTAAAACCATTGGGTAAATAACGTCTAATCTCAGTTGGGAATTATCACTAATATCCACAATGCACCTATTAAGGCTGTAAAATAATTTCAACAGCCAAACTTAACTAAAAAAAGAGTTTATAGAATCAACGCTAAGCGTTTTTAAAGCATTAGGCAATACATTCTAAAACCATAAAGCAGGCTGTTTCCCTTAAAAAAGCAATTCTACGGTCTCAACTTCTTGTTACTTTTACCACGTTTTTTGGCTAGATAAAAACAACCTAAACCGATTAC
This sequence comes from Pseudoalteromonas sp. TB64, assembly GCF_000498095.1. Lineage (GTDB taxonomy): Bacteria > Pseudomonadota > Gammaproteobacteria > Enterobacterales > Alteromonadaceae > Pseudoalteromonas. The sequence continues at coordinate 8,754 of NZ_AUTQ01000053.1, read as the reverse complement.
AAATACAATACCTGATGCATTACTGCCATTTAGGAATGCAATAGTGCTGCTTAAAAGTATTACGATTGAAATAAAGTATAAAGAATAACTAGAAAATAAGCCTTTTCCTTTACTCGCTTTACCAAATAATAATGACAATGAAACCAACAAAAGCGGAAAAGCAACAACAATACTTAGAATAAATAATGCTTCATCATCGCCAACGTAAGTCATGAAAAAAATACTACCAGAAAAAAGCAAACATAAAATACCAATAAATACTCTGGCATTACTTGAAACTTCTCTTGTTAAATCATGCGGGTTTGGTCTAAACACATAAATCCTTGTAAAACGTAATGAGCTGTAGATAAACTCGTTTTTAATTTATTCATTATTTGCTTTTTATTAGTAAACAAACCATAGCCGAGTTCCTATTTTGGTTCAATAAATTGCTATATGTTTAAGCAGAATGTAAAAAGAGTTTGCTGTTGTTTTAATAAGCTTTTTGGAAAGAACTACTAATTTTTTAGCGGCTTTTATTGAGATTAAAAGGATCTACCCTTCTTTAGTACATCGTGTTTTGCAACTTTTCTATATTATGAACAAGGTAGTACATTTACCATTGCGTATTCACTTTAGCTTGACCCTGTAAGATCAGCTAAATACTTCAAAAAAGAACAGTACTTTTTACTGTGATATTCGGCTGGTTGTAAACATAATACCTTTACTGAAGATCTAGCACTCACCACCTTATTAATTAACTATTTAAGTAATATCTTATTCAAAACCCAAATCATGAAAAACGCCCGACACTTTATTTTCATTGAATCGCCACGGTGGTAGGCCAAGCCAAATGCTTAACAATTTAGTATCACCACTATAAGCGTTGACCGAAAACATTGTTTTTTCTAGGTGGCTATTTTCTATATACGTAGTGGGATTTATAAACACTGTTTGCATAGGGATAAAAAACCAGCTATCAATAAGTGCATGCTGCTTACCAGAATAGCGAAAGTTATGACCACTCATAAAAAAAATACTTAGGGTTATAAATGTTAATGCTATTTTTAACCCAATATGACCTTTTTGTTTTAGTTTAGGAAGCACAAAACATAATAACCAACAAAACAAAAATAGCGCCAACGCCAGCCACTGAGAGACATTAGAAGGTTTGACAATCACTTCTAGGGCATCACTACCACCTGCAAAAAAAATTGGCACCTGCACACTAGCAATAAGTAAAAATGCTACCATTGAAACACAAATAAAAAGTGCGATAGATACAACCGATTGCTTGTTCATTAGTATTTAAACCCTATACCGACAACATTAGTATTGTTTTTACTTGGAGCTGGGCGCGTAATAGATTTCCCCTTTACCATCAATAAGGAAGAATTGCTGCCATCTAAAAATATAGCGTTGTAAGCTGTCTTATTATGCCCTTCCCTCAAGAATATCTATTACATTTTTATTTCCCATTGCATTCGACAAAGCGAAGGCAGATTCACTAATATAAGCACCACTTTTAACAAGAAATGATATTAGATCCACGCTCTCAGGAATTAGTAATAATGATTGATGTAGTGGATTTATACCCTCACTATTATAAATATCTAAATTTGCACCCGCTTGGGCAAACAACTTAACAGTAGTAAAATCATTATTTCTTATGGCGTAATGAATTGGTGCGTTGCCGTAAACATCAACTGCATTTACATTAACCCCTTTTGAAAGTAGTAACTTAATTAACTGTTCATCAGCTATTTTGCCTATAAATATCGTAGCTTGATGAAGTAGGTTCCATTGCTCTGTCTCGGTTGTATTTTCAAAAGAAAGTCCATTTAAGAAACACCTTTCTAAAAAAATAGCATTCCCTTTGTTAATTGCTTTAACAACATCTCGGTTACTGAACTCAAACACGACCTCTCCTGAGATATAACGCCATTATCTTTATTGCGATTAGAAGTTATTGTTAGTAGTACTTACCACCACTTATCAAGTTGTTTCATTTTGTTATAAATTTCAGATAACTCTATTGAGCAACTAGTACTTTTAAGTGTAAATGACCCAACACCTAAACTATCTTTAGATTGAATCTCAGTAACTAATTCTATACCCGATTTAGTAAATGAAATTAGTGGATTGTTACTCAAATCATTTAGAGTAATAATCCCTGACTCTTGTTCTTGTAGTTTCAAAATAGAGTCATGAAATTTATCCCATACACTGCATTCAACCCAGCACTTTTTAACCGTGAGATTTACGCTTTGAAAAGGCATATTCCAAGACACTATTATATCAAACGCTACGGATGGCAATCGGTCTGTAGCGTCGGTAACATCAAGTTGTACTTCAAGTTCATTGTTACGGATTAAATTGAACATACTTCCCCAGTACTGCTAACGCCTTTTAATGCTTTGTTAGGTATACTTTGCTATTAAATAAATCCCAAGCACAATAACCAACCAAAAAAGATTACTATAAGTTAGATCATGTCTTTTTCTAGGTTTGATATGGGTTGGATAAACTACTTCCCACTTTTTACTATTTGCACAGTCTAATAATATTTTGGGTGTTACCGCAATACGATTAACTTTCTTATTAGGTGGTTTAAACAAAAAACTCCAAGCATTTACGCCTTCATCGTTACTATGGAAATACCAAAGATAACCATCCATATTTACGCTAAAGTTTAAAGTATACTTATCAATCAATTTAGAAAAATCATCACCTTCAATACCAAGCTCATTAAATAGATCAGTGTTTAGATCTAGTTTAACGTTATCAACTACACATTCACTTTCTATTAGGTTAAATATTTGCTCAATTGTAACCACGGTATACCTAATACCTCACCAAGAGGAAAATAATAATGAGTTAAAATTAGCGACAAAGGATAAAAACCAACTGCTATATAACTTTAACCCCAAGCCAATAATCCACCAAAACTTATCGAAACAATACAACCTATAATAATAAAAAGAGTCCGTTTGGAACCTTGAAAATATTTAAAACCAAATCTTTGAGATATTGATATACCAAAATAGATTATTACACATCCCAATAAGCTCATATCACCCATTATTGCCATTAGTATTGATGCTACTACAAAAAGACTAGCGATAACCTTTAGGAGCCGCTTATCTATTTTATGATTCGATGCTTTCATATTTTGCTCATATAACAAGCCTTTAGATTAACTCGTTTTTTTATTATTTTTATTGATAAACAAACCATAGCCGAGTTCCTATTTTGATTCAATAAATTGCTATATGTTTAAGCAGCATATAAAAAGAGTTTGCTGTTGTTTTAATTAGTATTTTTTAAGGTATTGCTGGTGTTTAAGTGGTTTTATTCAAGTTAAAAGGGCTTACCCTTCTTAATACATCGTGTTTTGCAGCTTTTCTATATTATGAACAAGTGTAAAGATTGGGTCTAATTAACCTGTTCGTTGCAATTACGATTTTTTACGTCAACCACCATTTTTTAAGCTGCTTTTATAAGACTGCTTTAAAAGCCTTTTTAAATATTACATGAACTATTTACAGGACTCACCGTTGAGTAGACCATTTTTATAGCTTTTATGGTTTTAACACTACCATCAGGCTTCTTCTCAATAAACTACCGCTCTTTTTTACCATGGCGATAATATTCAATAACCTCTCTACCACTTTTTGTATAGCGACGAATCTGCTTGTCATGGAGCTTACCGTTTGCATCATAATTTTGATAACTAATATAAGGATTTTTATATTCATAGTAGCGGCTTTGTTCAAACCACTCGCCTACTTTATTTCCATTACTATAATTGCCTTTTAAAATAATTTCTCCTCGCTCGTCTACCTCAATATAAGGACCATGAAGTACTCCTTTTTTATAAAAGCACTCTTTATAAGCAGTTTCATTTAAGTACCTTTGTTTATCAAATCGAGAATAGTAGCGACCGATGTATTGTCGGTTCGTATCTTTACTTCCAGCCGATTCATATTCTTCTATCAAAACTCGTTCTGTGCCTGCATAGGTAAGTGATTTAACCCAACCACCATCTCTAGACTTATGATATTCTCGTTCAATATCGTTCTTATCGTAATTGATCCATTTAACGGTGTCGCCATGTTTACTTTTATAAACAATGACCGATTCCTTTAATTTACCTGACTCATCCCAATACTTTGCTGGGCTAGCTCTAAATGCTTTCCCGTATGTTTTTTGGCTCTTAATGTTGCCATTTTCATAGTATTCTAACCAAGTCCCAGCACGTTTACCTTGGTTGAAAAATTGAACCTGTTTAAGCGCTCCTGATTTATATTTGAGCTCTTTTTTATTATATTTTACGTTTTCTACGGTTGTTATATTCTTTTCTTTATCCGTATAGGTAGTGGCATTTACCTGACACGAAATAAAAGTTAACAGGCAGGCTAATATTGATAATCTCATTTTATGTTCCTTACTTTAAGGATGTAAATAACAGGCGATTTCGAAAAAAGCGTAGGTGATCTCGAAATCGATCATTATTTCAATTTAATATTGACCGACTCTAAATACTCTTCCAACCAATAAGCTTAGAATAAATAGTATGTAGACCATCCATGCGTGAATAATATCTAAGACGTTATGAAATAGGCTGTCGTAATGTTTGTTCTGATCAATAAGAACTTTAGTCAGCTTGTTATCGTCGCGGTTAATTTTAGTTATAATCCCATTGATTGAGTAATCATCTACCTCAAGCAAGGTTTCAGAAATATTTTTAACTGATGAAACAGCAGGTAAAGTCTCTACTAAGCGATAAGAGTTTTTCGTATTACTTTGTAAATATTTATCTGTAGGTTGAATAATGTAAAAGTCGTTGCTTAAGAGTTCTGGCTTGAAGGAATTTAGGCGTCTGTAGTTAGGACCAACTGCAATACCATTACTCTTTGCAACTTGTTCAGCACCTTGTTTTAAAAGTACATCAGTAATCACGTCCTTTTGTTCATCAATAAAACTTTTAAAAATTCTCTGTTTTTCGTTAAATAGCGTATAGCTAGAAAAATCCTCTATTGGCGTCTTTAATTTGTACTTTTTAGTTAGGTACTCCTTTAACGCTTGGCTATTTTCATCCAAAACATACTTTTGTTTTAATTCATATTTTGCTTCAAGATAACAGATCTCCAATAAAAGTTTGAAATAGTAACTTTGTGGAAAAGAAGTAACGTAATGAATAAAGAGTGACTTTCTTTGAATTTTTGAATAGTTAGGATCATCTCGAAAATAATGATAAGGGCTCTCCAGCATTCTTCTAGTCTTTAAAGATACGATGGTCATAATCAGCTCTCGTGTATATTGGATCTGTTCAATCATCGCGATTCTTTGATTAATTTGGCTTAGATCAATGTCGTGCTTCCATACCTTTGGGACTATCGTGTTATAGTCTGGAAACTTATCAATATTTGGGAGCAAGCTGAGGTTATTGACGGCAACTTCTTGATTCTCTACTAACGGATAATTCCGAAATTCTTCTATGCTATTAAACTCACGCTGTAGTTTATGAACAAAGAGTTGATTTACAAAATCGCCAACTTTGTCGGTTACGTCTATGTTGTACAATGTGAAAAATAGTGGAAAAAACATAAATAAGAAAAGGTAGGTGTAGCGTTTATTATGATCAACGACCCGCTCTATAGTGGTCTCTTTAGGTTCTTCTTCATTATTATAAGCAGGGTCGTCAAAATACTTTCCGTTTAAACTTAATACAGAAATAACTTTTCCATCTGAGCCTTTACTTTCGTCTAAGAGTCCTTCAATACTTATCTCTACATCTTCACCAATTAGATCTCTTAAAGGAGTCGTAAAGTTTTTAAAATTTATGTAGTAAGGACCCAAATGATAGCTTAATCCTTGTCCTCGCAAACGTCCGGTCAACTTCACTCTAAATTTTTTACTAAGATCGGTTTTATAAAAAGGTTTAGGGAAAATCCAGAACATAAATATAGTGAACGCTAAAAGTAGAATACTCGCTGCAATTAGGTCGTTATTAACAAAAAAGTAAGCCACGAGTAACCCCGCAACTAAAAAGCTTGGAATGCGTCGCTTATCTATGTGTGCACGACAGTATTCATCGTAAGTGACTTGTATGTCAGTTTCTTCAAGATGATATTGTGTCTGACCTATTTTGTCTAAATCTCGATGGCTAATAATATTAAAAGAGTCATCAATAGAAACAGCAAGCGCTCCCCGCTGGCGGGCCGGAAGTATAAACTCAATAGTATTATTCTCATCAATACAAAATTTAAGCTGTTTAACAATATCGATGTCAATTTCAAATCGCTCAAAGAAGCGGCGAAGCCGAGCTGGCTTTCCCCACTTTTTATCTCGGATAAGAAAGGGACTAAAGCTGNGCCATAAAAATCTGACATAGCTGCAGCTTCAGCCTTCGTTAACAGACGTTCAGGGGCTATCTCTTTGAGTTTTTCATCTAGAAACTCTAAATAGTGAGCACGTTCAATTTTGTCTGCATTGATGATGTTATAGAAGCTAACGTAAACATAAAATATCTTTAAAACGACAACAATGAAAATAAAGAGGTAAAGCAAACCGATCATGCACTAACTGCCTTGTAAGATTATTATAATATCAAAATGTTAAGGTTGTTTTTCTGAATTAACATTGAAGGACACCACTTACACCACTTTATTAGAAGCCATTAAACGGCACTTGTGATATTTTTTCGAGAAAATCGAGCTATCTATTTTTACTTTTATCTTGTCAATGTAGCTCAGCTTTTTACGTGATTCATTTTTATAAAATTCACTTAACTTACTTATATTATTATAATTTAAGTAAAAATTATAATGGGTGTCATCCTAATTTGCATTTTAAGGATGTAAATAACAAGCGATATCGAAAAAGCGTAGGTGATCTCAAAATCGATTATTATTTCAATTTAATATTGACCGAGTTTAAGTACTCTTCCTGCAAATAAGCCCAGAAGAAATAGTATGTAGGTCACCCCTGAGTGAATAATATCTAAGACGTTATGAAATAGGCTGCCGTAATGTTTGTTCTGATAAAAATGAACTTTAGTGAGCTTTTTATCGTCGCGGCTAATTTTACTTATAATCCCATTGATTGAGTAATCATCTACCTCAAGCAAGGTTTCAGAAATATTTTTAACTGAAGAAACAGCAGGTAGAGTCTCTGCTAAACTATAAAAGTTTTTCGTATTACTTTGTGAATATTTATCTGTAGGGCGAATAATGTAAAAGTCATCTCTTAAGAGTGTTGGTTTAAAGGGATTTAGGCGTCTGTAATTAGGACCAAATGTAATACCATTACTCTTTGCAACTTGCTCATCACCTTGTTTTAAAAGCTCATCAATAATCACGTTCTTTTGCTCATTAATAAAACCTTTAAAAATTTTCTGTTTTTCGTTGAGTAACGTATTGCTAGAAAGCTTCTCTATTAGCGTCTTGTATTTGTATTTTTTAGTTAGGTATTCCCTTAACATTTGGCTATTCTCATCCAAAACATACTTTTGTCCAAATTCCAGTTCATACTTTGCTTCAACGTAACAGATCTCCAATAAAAGCTTAAAATAGTAACTTTCTGGAAAAGAAGTCGCGTAATGAACAAATAGTGATTTTTTTTGAAGTTTTGAATAGTTAGGATCATCTCGAAAGTAACGATAAGGGCTTTGACTCATATTACTCGTTTTTGAAGAGATAATGGTCATAAATAACTCTTTCGTATATTGGATTTGTCCAATCAAAGCTATTCTCTCGTTGATTTGGCTTAGATCAATATCATGCTTCCACCCCGTGGGGACTAACGTGTTATGACCTGGAAACTTATCAATATTAGGAAGCAAACTGAGGTTATTAACGACAACCTCTTGATTTACTACTAACGGGTAATTTCGAAATTCTTCTAAGCCATTAAACTCTCGCTGCAGCTCGCGGACAGAAAGTTGAGTGACTAAATCATCGAGGTTATTGCTCATGTCAGTGGTCGTCAACGTATAAAAAAACGGGAAAAGCATAAATAAAAAAAGATAAGCGAAGCGTTTCTTGCGATTAACTTCTCGTTCTAAAATACTCCCTTTGAATTCTTCTTTTTTACTATAAGCAGCATGGTTGAAATATTTACCGTTTAAACTCAATACAGAAATTACTTTTGCGTCTCTCCCCTCCTCTAAAAGCCCCTCAATGGTTATTTCTTTGGCTTCACCGATCATATCCTTTAAACGAGCCGTAAAATTATTCAAATTTATATAATAAGGGCCTAAACGGTAACTACCAGCTTGCCCTCGCAAACGACCAGTCAGCTTCACTCTAAATTTTTTACTAAAATCGGTTTTATAAAAAGGTCTAGGTAAAACCCAACCAATAAAAATAACAAACACTAAAAATAGAATAATGCCTGCAATTAAGGTGTTATCAACAAAGGGGTAAGCCATAAGCAATAGCGCTACAAATAAGCTTGGAATGCGACGTTTATCTATGTTTGCACGACAGTATTCATCGTAAGTGACTTGTACATCCGTTTCCTCAAGGTGGTATTGTGTTTGACCTATTTTGTCTAAATCTCGATGACTAACAACATTAAAGGAGTCATCAATAGATACGGCAAGGGCTCCCCGTTGGCGGGCCGGAAGTATAAACTCGACCGTATTATTCTCATCAATACAAAATTCAAGCTGTTTAACAATATCGATGTCGATCTCAAAGCGCTCAAAGAAACGACGAAGCCGAGCTGGCTTCCCCCACTTTTTATCTCGAATAAGAAAAGGACCAAAGC
>NZ_AUTQ01000052.1 GCF_000498095.1 Pseudoalteromonas sp. TB64 | reverse complement strand
CGCCATAAAAATCTGACATAGCTGCAGCTTCAGCCTTCGTTAACAGACGTTCAGGAGTTATCTCTTTAAGTTTTTCGTCTAAAAACTTTAAATAGTGAGCACGTTCAATTTTATCTGAATTGATAAAGTTAAAGAGGCTCACAAAAACATAAAATAGACTTAAAATAACAAAGATGGAAACAAGGACGAAAAGAAAACCGCTCATGTATTAACTGCCTAGTAAAATTATTATAATATCAAAATGTTAAGGTTATTTTCCTGAATTAACATTGAAGGACACCACTTACACCACTTTATTAGAAGCCATTAAACGGCACTTGTGATATTTTTTCGAGAAAAACGAAGAGAAGTAAACAAAATAATTACTTATCAATATTTTACCACAGCTAAATGATTAATCTAACAGCAATACCTGCCATCGAAATATGACAATACTTATCAGCTAAAAACGCACTACGACTACTCGATAAGTAAAGTGCCAATGTAAAAGAAGCTTAATCTCGCTTAGGTAATATTTTTGGAGGCATTGGAAGAATATATATTTTGAATTAAGGCTCAGTATAAGCAACAAAAAAGCCAAGGCTAAGCCGCATAACAGCAGCATTAAATCACTGGCATTCAAATGGATAAGGATTGTATTTAGGTGTTGGAAAACGAATACACCCTACGATGAATCGACGTATTTAGCGGTCTTAAAACACAGAGGCTCACCACTTTTAAAATTTGCAATTAATAGCTAAATTTTACTAGTCGTCCACCTCAAAGCGTGTTGTTAGTTGCCTTTTGCAAACTGCCAAAAGTCTCTGTTTGAATATAAAACCCAACTTAAACTTTTTGGTACCATATAGAAATAAAGAATTTCGGTAGTGCTTTGAAAAGCATTAAACTGAGCCCAGTTTAAATTTAGCCGTTCAGTTAACCTTGTAGTTAAACCCGAACCTTTGTAGGTGCGTTCAAAAGACTCAAAAACAAACACAGTATCGTTATTTTGATACTCTAATAGATTTGAGAAAACCTGATTAAATTCATCTTCAGATAACCAATGCGTCAATTCAGAATTGGGGTTTTTAATGATTTCCCAAAAATTAGAAATAAGCTTTAATTCTTGATCATTTTCAGTATCAATAATCGATTTCAAATCATCAAAATTCATCTGTGAATCTTAAGGCAACTAACGCTCCCATGAGCGATGCTTGGACATTTGTTTTACACCTTTATTTTTTGCAACGAATGTGACCGTTTTGCGAGTCGTAACTTTATGGGCTTACATAGTGCATGACTACACGTTTTTTCCACATGATACACAGGACTTAGAGTCCTTTGCGCAGCTTTCACACATTACCCATGCAGTATTACAATAATATTTTAAAGTTTCGTCAGTTTGACTTACCCAGATATTTTTGCATTTAGGGCATTTTTTAAAAGACCTATTTAATTTTTTTTCACATCTTTTGCTACAAAATATATTTTTAAAATCCATTTATCTCTCTTAAATATTAATTATTAATACCAAATATCGAGCCGGTAGAGGTTCTATTTTAGAAAAAACAGCCTCAGAATTCATTAGAAATGAAGCCTCAAATGGCGTTGTTACGTGAAATCTGAGGGAATAATCCATTGGAAAGTGAATTTTATAGGCTGTTTAAACAAAACTATCTGTCACTTCCCACTTATGAGTTAATCTACAGCTTTAGCGCCTCAAACACCGGCTTGGTGAAGTTGCGGATTTTTTGGAAAAAAAGGTGATAACTTTACCAAGTCCGCGTGCTTTGACTTGTTGCTACTCAAGAGTTACACCCTCATGAGTAAGCTCAAATTTTGGCTCTTTGCTGCTTGGCCATTTAGGCTTTTCTATTGGTTTTTCAAAAGTAGTCAGCCAAACCTCAAGATCATTAGAGCCTGACAAACAACCCATGTAAGAAAAACACATACCATCATTTATCATGTTGCTGGCAAACTGAACTGCGTCATAAAGAGAGCCCTCTGCTTTATTGTGGGTGAAAGTTTCATCGTCCCACACCCACTTAGTTGGGAGCCCGTTTTCATCACAAGCGAAGTACCTTACATATTCATAGCCTTCACTAGCTTTTTTTAAGGAATTTAAGAACGCTTCTCTGATTTCCGAGAACCTCTTTTTGAACTCTTCAATGCCTACGCTTTTACTAATAACGTGCTTCATACTCGCCTTAAAGGTTAACGAGCCTTAGGTTAACTCGTTTTATTATTTGTTTTATTAATAAACAAACCATAGCTGAGTTCCTATTTTGGTTCAATCGATTACTGTATTTTTACGCAGCATATAAAGAAGTGTTTGGTGTTGTTTTAATTGGCGTTTTGAAAGGGATTGATGGTACTGCAAAGCTTAAAAGTACGCTAGTAAAGCATTTATTTTTAAGCGCAGTGGTCAAAAAACGTGAACTCATTAGCGTTATATTTTGAGGCAAACATTTGTGGAATGGGCAGGCTTTTCTATTCGTTATTCGTTTTGGGCTAAAGCGTATTATGAGCAACAAAAAGCCAAGGGTAAGCCGCATAACAGCATTATTAGATCACTGGCATTTAAATGGATAAGGATTGTATTTAG